>CAUUAH010000008.1:0-19274 GCA_963542985.1 uncultured Campylobacter sp.
GAAATTCGAGTGCGACCCAAAACAGGTCAAGATATCCTATCCCGTGGGCGTTAGCGTAAGTTTGAAAAACAAAATCCATGCCGACGTCGCAAAAGGCAAGGTCGAAATCTCGCAAAATTTGACCGTGACAAATCCACTGGGCATCGATCTAAACTCCCTAACTATCGCGCTTTATCCGTTTTACTACTCGTCAAATTTGACGCCAGCGCCGTTTTATCCGCGCTATGAAGGAAAGCCAAAGCCGCGAAATATGATGCCGCTAGCAGCTGCGCCGATGATGGAGGCGAGCGCCGATATGGCCGTGGCAAGGGCGCCCGCAAAGAAAAATAGCGTCAAAGACGTGCAGTCGAGCAACGAGCAAAACACGCTCGCAAACGCATGGCGCATCGAGGGCGTGAGTCTAAAAGCGGACGAGACGGCGGACTTTGCCTACGACAAGCAGAGTCTGGATGCTAAATTTGACCTCGTGATCGACGGCTACGGCAGCGTGGGCGCTTTTGTTAGAGCTGCGTTTAAGCCGGAGCGAAGCATCGAGAGCGCGCAAAGCGAGTTTAAGATTGACGGTATAAATATCGGCAAAAGGTACGTAGGCTACGCCGCGGGCGAGGAGGCGAAGGAGTTTTTCGGTAAAAACGAGCTTGTTAGCGTGAAAAAAGAAGCCAACGGCGAATATACGAAAGAGTCGTTTTTCGGCTCGAAAAACAAGATCTCGCGCGGGTATAAATTTATCGTCAAAAACGGCTCGAAACTCGCGTGGAACGTGGTTTTGGAGGAGCAAGCGCCAGTTAGCACGCATGAGAGCGTAAGCGTGAGCGTGAAAAACGACCCGAAAGAAAACGAAATCGGCAAAGACGGCAAGATAACGTGGAAATTTGCGCTTAAGCCGAACGAGAGCAAGGAAGTAAATTTCTCATATGAGTTAACTAAGCCGAGCGAGTAAGATTGTAAATTTCTTGTTGCGGCTTGTCTCGCGAGCGCTTTTCCGAGATTTCGCAAAATTTTCGCTCCGCAGGCTATATGCCTAGCGCACGCTCAATTTTGCTTCAAAACTCGAAAAATCATCTCGCGATACTTCGCCTTATCGTTTTACGCTCAAATTTGTAAATTTGACGCACCGAGACCCGCACCGCGAAAATGCTAAATATTAAACTTGCGACGCGAAAGCGTCAAATTTAAACCTGCACGCAGTGCAGCAACATCTCACGTCGTAGGGGATAGGGGATCGTTAAGGGGGAAGGGAGCGACTTCGTAATTCAAGCCCCTTCCCCCTTAACAAAGAAGTAAGACGATTTCAAAGAATTATTTCTGTTTAGAGAAATTTAAACGCATAGCGTCAAATTTAAAAACCAAATTTTTGAGTTTTCAAGATGCGGGTCTCAGCGCGTCAAATTTTATAAATTTAACTCCAAATTTACCCGCCAAATTTAACCCGCAAAAGCTAAAAACCAAACTCTGCGTAAAATTCGTTCAGGTAGTCCGAGTAGTATGTGTTGCCGTTTCTAGCGTCAAATTTGCCCGCTATCTCTACGGCTATTTTATAGTCGTTTTCGTCGCCAAACGCGCTAACTGCGATAAAAAATCGCAGGTCGTTTAGATCGTCGTTGCCCTCAAGTATCGCCGCGGAGTGTTTGTGAGCCAAATTTAGCGCCGTCTCGCGCTCGTCCAGCCTAACGGCGATCTCGATTAGCGGCGCGATCTCGTTTATGACGCGAGGATTTGACTCGATCGCCGCCGCGGCCTTTGGTAGCAGGGCTTTTGCCTCTTCTATCTTGCCTGTTTTAATCATGCTAAAAAGTATCGGCGCGTAGGTCGTGTGAGGCACTTCGCCGCAGGTTAGCTCGCCTGAGAGTATCGGCGCGGCAAGCTCCAGCGCCGCTGCGTGCTCGCCGGCAAAATTTAAATACGCGATCTCACCTGATGCCTCGCACGCCTCGCAGTCGGCCATATCGTCTTTGGCGAGCTTTTTCCACAGTTCGTAGTTTGCCTTCGCTTCTCTAGCGTCGCCCATGTCTATGTTTTGATTCATCAAGGCCTTGTAGTAGGCAGCCAGCGAGAGCTCCATGCGCTCGTAGTAAAACAGCATGGCCTCGTTTGCCTCGTCTATGAGCTCCTTTTCTATTATGGAGCTTTGAGCGACTCCCGAGACTATCCATTTAAATTTCCACAGGCAGTCTACAAAGTCGTCAAAATTCGGATATTCGCTCTCGTTTTCTTTTGAATTTTGCACGATATAGTCCGTGAGCCACATTAGCGCCCTTGTTCTTAAAAACGCGCCAAATTTTTCAAATTCGTCGTTTAGCACAAAGTCGCAAATTTGCGCGGCAAACGCCAAATCCTGCGCCTCTACGGCGTCTCTTATCTCGTCAAACAAAAACTCTTCTTTATCGGCCAACCTATCAAATTCTTTTAGCTTTTTATAAAGCTCTTCTAGCGTGCGCTCTTGCATTTGCTCCCCTCGTTAAACATTTTTGTGATAATGCTTTGATTTTATTATATCCACTTAATCTAAAACTAGGTAAAATTAGCACGATTTTGAAATTTGACAAGGCGGCAAAATGGCGAAAAAATTTATAGACGTTATGGACACTACCTTTAGAGACGGCTTTCAGTCGGTTTTCGGCGCGCGCGTGGCGATGGCTGATTTTTTACCCGCGGTTAGCGCGGCTAAAGAGGCCGGTATAACGCACTTTGAGTTTGGCGGCGGGGCGCGGTTTCAGAGCCTTTATTTTTATCTAAACGAAGACGCGTTTGCGATGATGGATAAATTTCGCGAAACGGTCGGGCCCGAGGCAAACCTGCAAACTCTAAGCCGCGGCGTAAATACCGTGACGCTAGATACGGGCAGCCGCGAGCTAGTCGATCTGCACGCAAAGCTCTTTAAAAAGCACGGCACGACCACGATACGAAACTTCGACGCGCTAAACGACGTGGAAAATTTAAAATATTCGGGCGAACGCATCGCTCACCACGGACTAAAGCACGAAGTGGTCGTCACGATGATGGATCTGCCTGCGGGCTGTTCGGGCGCGCACGACGTGGCGTTTTACGAGCGGATTTTGCGTGAAATTTTAGACGCGGGCATACCGTATCACAGCGTTTGTTTCAAGGACGCCAGCGGCACCTCTAGTCCGCAAAAAGTATATGAGACCATCAAAATGGCTCGCAAACTCCTCCCGCAAAATACCCACATCAGACTCCATACTCACGAAACAGCAGGCGTTAGCGTCGCATGCTATATGGCTGCTTTAGAAGCCGGCGCAGACGGCATAGATCTAGCCGCAAGCCCGGTTAGCGGCGGCACCAGCCAGCCAGATATCCTAACGATGTTGCATGCCATTAAGGGCAAAAACTACGATCTGGGCGGACTTGACGTGGAGAAAATCTTAAAATACGAAAGCGTGCTAAATGAGTGCCTGAAAGACTATTTCCTGCCGCCGGAAGCCGTGCAGGTTAGCCCGCTCATCCCGTTTAGCCCGATGCCCGGCGGCGCGCTAACGGCAAATACCCAAATGATGCGCGATAATAATATCTTGGATAAATTCCCCGAGGTTATCCTAGCTATGCGCGAAGTCGTGCAAAAGGGCGGCTACGGCACGAGCGTGACGCCTGTGAGTCAGTTTTATTTCCAGCAGGCGTTTAACAACGTAATGTTCGGCCCGTGGAAAAAGATCGCCGAAGGCTACGGCAAAATGGTACTAGGTTACTTTGGCAAGACGCCCGTAGAGCCCGACAAGAGCGTAGTTAAGCTAGCTAGCGAGCAGTTAAGCTTAAAACCGACCAAAGAACACGCCATGGATATCGCCGACAAAGACGAGAGCAAGTCGCTTAAATTTACGCGCGAGCTGCTTAAAAAAGAGGGAATCGAACCTAGCGAGGAAAATATCTTTATCGCTGCGGCGTGCAAGGAAAAAGGTATCGCGTTTTTAAAAGGCGAAGGCAAAGTAAATATCCGAAAAAAATCCTCAAATGTGTGCGAAACGAGCGCGCCGACCCCACGCGCGAAAACTCCGATAAACGAAAAATACAGCGTCACCGTAAACGGCAAGAAATTTGACGTCGAGGTCGCGGACGCAGACGGCAAAGCCGAGATAAAAAGCGTAAAACCGGCAAGCGTAGCGCACATGCCGCCTCCGGAGCTCTCTCCGGCTAAAACGACCGGCGGCAGCGGCGAGCCGGTGAAAAGCACGCTTCCTGGAAACGTGTTTAAAATCCTAGTCGCAGTGGGCGATAGCGTGAAAAAGGGACAAAGGATGTTCGTGCTAGAGGCCATGAAGATGGAAATAGACGTAAACGCTCCAAAAGACGGGCTAGTGACGTCTATCGAGGTACAGCAAGGACAAACCGTAGCAAACGGTCAAATTTTAGCGAAAATTTAATCCAAAAAAGGAAGAAAAATGGTAAACGAAATAGAAAAATTAGGTCTTAAGGATATCAAAAAAATCAACCACAACCTAAGCTACGACGAGCTTTTCGAGCTTGAAAAGGCGATGAATGAGGGGCGCGTCAGCAGCAACGGCACCTTTATGGTGGACACGGGCATCTTTACGGGTCGCAGCCCAAAGGATAAGTACTTCGTAAAACAAGACCCGAGCCAAAAATACATCGCTTGGGGCAAGGTAAATCAGCCTATCTCAAAAGAGCTTTTTGATAAGCTTTTAGCCAAAGCTAAAGCCCAGCTAAGCGGCAAGGAAATCTTTATCCAAGACGCATTTTGCGGCGCGAGCGAAAAGAGCAAAAAATCGGTCCGCTTCGTAACTGAAGTCGCGTGGCAGGCGCATTTTGTTAAAAATATGTTCATCCGTCCAAGCGAAGCCGAGCTAGCTAAATTTAGCCCTGATTTCGTCGTCTATAACGCGTGTAAATGCAAAAACGAAGAGTGCAAAGAGCAGGGACTAAACTCCGACGTTTTCGTTATCTTTAACGTCGAGGAAAACGTCGCGGTTATCGGCGGCACGTGGTACGGCGGCGAGATGAAAAAAGGAATCTTCTCGATGATGAACTACTGGCTACCGCTTGAAGGCAAGCTAAGCATGCACTGCTCGGCAAACGTGGGCAAAGAGGGCGACACGGCGCTATTTTTCGGCCTAAGCGGCACGGGTAAAACGACGCTCTCGACCGATCCAAACCGCAAGCTAATAGGCGATGATGAGCACGGCTGGGACGATGAGGGGATATTTAACTTCGAGGGTGGCTGCTACGCGAAGTGTATAAATTTAGACCCGAGCAGCGAACCTGAAATTTACGCCGCGATCAAACGCGACGCGCTGCTTGAAAACGTGGTCGCGGACGAGGCTGGCGTCGTGGACTATAAAGACGGCAGCAAGACTGAAAACACCCGCGTCAGCTACCCGATCTATCACATCGACAACTACGAGCCAAGCTCTGCGGGCGGCCATCCGAAAAACATAATCTTCCTAACAGCCGACGCATTCGGCGTTTTGCCGCCGGTCGCAAAGCTAACCAAAGAGCAGGCGATGTATTATTTCCTAAGCGGCTATACGGCCAAAGTCGCAGGCACCGAGCGCGGCATCACAGAGCCCGTGGCGACATTTAGCGCGTGCTTTGGCGAGCCGTTTATGCCGCTGCACCCGACCGTTTACGCTAAGCTTCTAGGCGAAAAGATCGACAAGCACAATGTCAGCGTCTATCTCGTAAACACAGGCTGGAGCGGCGGCGCATACGGGGTGGGCAAACGAATGAGCATCAAAGCCACGCGCGCATGCATAAACGCGATCCTGGACGGCAGCATCAAAAAGTGTGAATTTGAAAATTTTGAAAAATTTAACCTCGCGATCCCAAAAGAGCTCGCAGGCGTCGAGACGAAGCTGCTAAATCCGATAAATACGTGGGAAAACAAGGGCGAATACGTCTCGACTCGCGATAAACTAGCGAGCATGTTTGAGGCGAATTTTAAACGCTACGAGGACGTAAAAGAGGGCGTAGAATACGCAAAAGCCGGCCCTAAGGCTTAAATTTAAAGGGCGCGGGATTGAAAATTTACTCTGTAAAACGCGGGCTTAAATTTAGCCTTTTAGCCTGCGCCTTTTTTCTTGCGGGTTGTGATATCTTTGGCGGACAGAGTCAAAACTCCGTGCTAAAGTCCGCCAAGCAGCCCGAGTTTTCTTTCGTTCCCGATTCAGACGCGGTCGCGTATCTAAACGAGTACCGCCGCGGCTCCGGACTCTCTGCTCTAAAACCAAATCAAATTTTAAGCCAGGCGGCTAAAAATCACGCCGAATACAGTGCCCAAAACGAATATATGGGGCACGACGAAGCGGCGGGACGGGCGAAATTTAGCGGCGCGACTCCAGCCGATAGAGCCCTAGCCGTGGGCTACAAATCAACTCTAGTGCTTGAAAATATCGCCTATAAAAGCGACTTTAAGGAGGCGGTGGACGGGCTGTTTTCGGCGATCTATCACCGGTTTGCGTTTTTAAATTTGAGCGTCGATGAGGTCGGCTACGCGCTCGCGTCCAAGGATAAATTTAACGCCTTCGTCTTTGAGATGGGCAACTCGCGGCTTAACGCCTTTTGTGCTAGAGGTGTGAGCGATACGGGCGCGGGGCGGTTTTATACAAACGTCTGCGCCGATAAAAATATAAAAATCAAAGACGCCAAATTTGATAACTTCACGGGCTCGATGAAGTCCTACGTCAAATTTCCCGACGCTACTGCGGTGACACCGTATTTTAGCGGCGAGATCCCGGATCCCTTCCCTGAGTGCAAGATCACGGCAAATCCCGTTAGTATCGAGTTTAACGCAAACGCTGGCGAGGTAAAATTTAAAGATTTTGAGATATTTAAAGACGGGCGAAAGATTCAAAATTTGCACGTCATCACGAGCGCCAACGACATAAACTCCAAATTTTCGTCCAAGCAGTTTGCGGCCTTTTCACGAGAGGTTTTTGACTTTGGCGCGCAGTATGAGGCGGTTTTTAGCTATGAGCAAGCAGGCGAGCGAAATCAAAGCGCCCAAAGCGCGGGCTCGCAGGTAAAGCAGATAAAATGGAGCTTTAAAACCAAAACTCCTCAAAATCCATATTTCGACGCGCGAGACGGCGACGTGCTGGGCGTGGATGCGGATAAGACCTATGAGATATTTTTCCGCCCCAAAGACTGCAACGACCTCATGACGCGCTACTCTTACAAGGCTTCTGGCTTTATGACGCCTACGGTCGCGCAAAGCGGCACGAACACGCTAAGCGTGAAGCTAAAAGGCATGACGGGCGATACGCTAAGCATCGTCGCGGGCGGCATGAGCGTCAAGGTGCGGCTCAAAACCAGCTCGCCTGAAGCCGTGCGCGAGAGGAGGGCGTTTTACGTCAAGGCTGGGCTGATGATCGCCGGCGTAATCGTGATTTTCGCGCTAATCGGCAGAAAGATGAGGCGGTAAATCGGCTATAGTAAATCCGCTGCGCTTAACTATTTATAAATTGCCGATTTTCGCATTTGCGACAAAACGGCGTAAAGCCATTTTCATGAAGCGCATAAATGCCAAAATTTAAGCTTATGTCCACCGCCGCGGGGATAGTGCTGCGACTATAAAAAGTTTGGCTCGAGGAGCGGAATTAAAGTTTATTATTTATTGCTTTTGCGGTTACGGCGGATTTATTTTGCCGGCTCTATCTTGATCTCCCCGTCTTTTGCGACCAAGCCTACATCGCCATCTATCACGCCTAGGCGCACGATGCCCTCGTAGTAAGGCTGGTAGCCGTAGTAGATGACAAAGTTATTCCACGGAGCAAAGTACGAGATCTCGCCTTTTTTGCCGTCGCTACCGGTTGGAGATCCGCTTGTATCAAGCCGTTTTGGCAGCTTAGCTACCTTTTCGCGTCCGCCGTAGTCCTCTAAATTTAGCGTTAGCGGCAGCTGTGCGGCAAAGCTCCTAGCCACCGCCGTGTCGTCTAAGACAGCAGTGACTTCGCCGCTAGAGCTTTTTAAAACTATCTTTAAATTTTGCATTTTCTCTCCTGCTGCTAAATTTAACTCCGCAAAAAGCATAAAGACGGCTAAAATTTTTCTCATTTTTACCTTCCTTATCTCTCGAATTTACCCCCGCAAAGCGCAGGGGTAGCGGTTTATTTCAAATTTGCTTTGAAAAATTCCTCAAATTTATCGTATGGGATCTTGTTATTTTTATTGTCATATAGATCTATATGCACGGCGCCAGGGACGATAACTAGCTCTTTGTTTGCGCTGCCAAGCGACTTGTAAGCGTCCTCGCTAAAGTATCTTGAGTGTGCTTTCTCGCCGGCTACGATAAGAGTCGGAGTTCTCATCTCGCTTGCGTAAGCAAGGATCGGCATATTTATAAACGAGATAGGATTTGTAACGATCCAGCCGCTCTCTCCGCTGTTTGAATTTACAGAGCGTTTGTGATATCCGCGCGGCGTGAGGTAAAAGTCCGCATATTCAGCTATAAACTGCGGAGTGCTAGCGTCTATTTTTTCGGGATCAACATTGGTTGCTCCGATAAGTGCCGGCTTGCCAGCTTTTGCATCGACCCAGCGCTGTTCGGCTAGCTTCTTTTTTGTCTCATATCTCTCATCCGCGCCTATGCTATCGTTGTAGCCTTTTGCCATTACGCGCGTCATATCATACATTGTGCTGGTCGCTACCGCCTTTATGCGAGGATCGCTAAGAGCTGCGTTTAGAGCAAGACCGCCAAAGCCGCAAATTCCTAAAATGCCTATACGTTCAGGGTCTACATTGTCTTGAAGCCCTAGAAAATCAACCGCCGCGCTAAAATCCTCGGTATTTATCTCTGGGCTTGCTAAATTCCTCGGCACGCCGCCGCTCTCGCCCGTGTAGCTTGGATCAAAGGCAAGCGTGATAAAACCGCGCTCGGCTAGCGTTTGCGCATAAAGTCCGCTTGATTGCTCTTTGACTGCGCCAAAAGGTCCGCTAACTGCGATCGCAGCAGCTTTACCATGCAAATTTTTAGGCGTATAAAGATCGCCGACGATCTCCAGGCCGTAGCGATTTTTAAATTTAACTTTCTTGTGATCTACTTTGTCGCTTTTGGCGAAAATTTTATCCCACTCGCTAACCATAGAAACCGCCTCTAGCGGTGATTTTGCCACGTTTGCACCTGCCATTGCATTGCCTCCTAAAATAAAACTTGACGTCATAAGCGCCGCCGCAAATTTCTTAAGATACATCTTTGTCTTTTCGGTTTTGATTTAGCTTTACAAGCTGTTTTGTAATGTGCATTCTAGCAGGATTTTAAATTTTACGTTAGAACGATCCTCCAAATTTCATGCCTAATTCTGCAAATTTTCTAAAAAGGGGTATAATTTCATAAAATTTGAGGTGGAAAGCAAGATGAGTGAGCTAAATTTACTAAAAGAGCAGACAAAAGAGTTTTTACTAAATAGATACGGCGTAAACGGCCTTGTTCAAAGCGACATCGACTCGCTTGATTTTTACATCAGCGAAAAGACGCATGATTTTATCAATGTCATCTACAATCCATCTTTGTGCATTATACTTCAAGGGGCAAAGTCGGTGGGCTTT
This sequence comes from uncultured Campylobacter sp., assembly GCA_963542985.1. Lineage (GTDB taxonomy): Bacteria > Campylobacterota > Campylobacteria > Campylobacterales > Campylobacteraceae > Campylobacter_A. The sequence continues at coordinate 9,517 of CAUUAH010000008.1, forward strand.
GGCGATGAGATGAGCGGATACAACGAGCAAAGGTATCTGCTTACATCCACCTACATGCCTCTAAGGGCGAGCCTAACCCACGCCTCAAAAGAGAGGCCATATATCTCGCTTACCCTTAAATTTAGCATGGATGAAATTTATGAAGTGCTGAAAAACGTCGAGATAAAAGAAGATAACATGCAAAAAAGCCAAAAGGGGGTATTTTTCGGCGATCTTACGGAGGAGATACTAGAGCCTTTTTTGCACTTTATCTTGTTGCTTGAAAAGCCAAAAGAAAAGATCAAATTTCTCTCAGATCTTGCTAAAAAAGAGATCCTTTATACCCTTGTAACAAGCGACAAAAGCGGCTATTTTTTAAGTAAATTTGCAATGCAAGGCAGCGTTTCCAATAAAATTTCAAAAGCCGTGGCAAAGATAAAAAACGAGTTTTCGCAAAAATTAAGCATGAAAGATGTCGCTAGAGAGTGCGATATGAGCGAGTCTTCGCTATATCATAACTTCAAAATCGTAACCTCGCTAAGTCCCATCGCATTTCAAAAAAAGATCCGCCTAGAAGAGGCAAAAAATCTGCTCGCGACCAAAAATATCGGCGTAGCGCAGGCCGCCTTTGACGTAGGATACGAGAGCGCGTCGCAGTTTAGCCGCGAATACGCAAGGATGTTTGGCGTGCCGCCTAAAATTCACAGCGAAATTCTACGCTCCGGCGTCGCGTAAGTTTAAATTTGATCTAAATTTGACGAAAAAAGCAGAGGAAAGGGCTATTTAAATTTGGCGGAAAATTTAGCTCGCGTCGTCGGCTGTATTTTTCGGCTCGCCTCAAGCTCCGCCGTTTTTAAATTTTACGCAGGCTTTAGCGCATAAAATTTCAGACGCCGTTTTTCTAAATTTAGCGCGCTTTTAGAACGCCGCGCGCCTAAATTTACCGCCCTAAAATTTCAAATTTATCGCCGTGCACCGCGATCGCTTCAGCGTTATTTATCGGCGTCAAATTTAGCTTGCTGCCGTAAATTTTTAAAATTTCGCCGCTATGTGCTTTTGTCAAATTTACACGCAGCAAAAATCAACAAATACCTAAAATGCTACAAATTTTCATTTCCCACGCGATAAGCCCCACTCTTGCTAGCTTAAATTTACCCCAGCGCCACGTAATCAGCGGGCAACGGCGTGATAACGCTGATAAAGATAAAATCCTCCTTGCCGGTGTTTTTCATGCCGTGGCACTCGCCCTTAGCCGAGATCACCACATCGCCCTTTTTGACCGAGACTTGCCTGTATTTAGCGGGTCGCTCACTCTTAAAATTTACCTGCTCGCCGTTATCCAAAAGTCCGCCCGCCGTCTTTTCGGCCTCGCTCGTACCCTCTTTGCTAAGATAAAACACGCCCTCGCCTTGCAAGCACACCCACACGTCGTCGCTTTTAGTGTGTGCGTGCACCGCGACTTCTTGGCCGGCTCGCACGACCCAGACCGCGCAGCTAGTGGCGTCCGTCTCGCAAAATATCGTTTTTCTCGCCTTTTCTCCGCTCTTTGCGACCTCGCTTACGTGATAAATTCGCTTTTTCATTTTTGCTCCTTTTTCGTTCATTTTAGCCGCGCAGAGTGAATACGGCGTGAAATTTAAGTGGATTTGAGCTAAAATCAAAGCCAAAATTTAGCGCAAAAAGGAAAAACGATGCAAGAAAATCCAAAAAAAATGTGGTCGGGTAGGTTTAGCGGTGAGAGTAGCGAGCTTTTGGAGGAGTTTAACGCCTCGATCGGCTTTGATAGGGCGCTTTGGCAGGAGGACATCGCGGGCAGCAAGGCGCACGCAAGAATGCTCGGCGCCTGCGGGATTTTAAAGCCTGAGGAGAGCGAAAAGATCGTCGCGGGGCTTGACGCCGTGTTTGAGGAGATAAAAAGCGGTAAATTTGAGTTTAAAACCGCCGACGAGGACATTCATATGGCGGTCGAAAAGCGCCTAAGCGAGCTCATCGGAAGCGATCTTGGCGGCAGGCTACACACCGCGCGCAGCAGAAACGATCAGGTCGCGCTTGATTTTCGCCTCTACGTGCTTAAAAGCGGTGTCGAGATCTCCGAAAAAATCCGCGAGCTAGTCGCTGCGCTACGAGATATCGCTAGCAAGCACGCGGACACGCTGATGCCAGGCTACACGCACCTTCAGCACGCCCAGCCCGTGAGCCTTGCCTATCATTTGCTCGCTTACGCGTTTATGTTTCGCCGCGACTACGAGCGCTTTACCAGCTCGCGCGAGCGAAATAACCTCTGTCCGCTGGGCTCTGCCGCGCTTGCCGGCACGCCGCATCCGATAAACCGCGAGCTGGTCGCACAGCAGCTCGGTTTTGCGGGAGTGACTCCAAACGCGATGGATAGCGTCAGCGACCGCGATTTCGCGCTGGAGATTTTGTTTAACGTAAGCGTGCTGATGACGCATGCGTCGCGCCTGTGCGAGGAGCTCATCTTGTGGAGCTCGCAGGAGTTCGGCTTTGTCACGATCAGTGACGCGTACAGCACGGGCAGCTCGATCATGCCGCAGAAGAAAAACCCCGACGTCGCCGAACTCATCCGCGGCAAAACGGGGCGCGTAAACGGTAATCTCGTCGCGCTACTAACGGTGATGAAGGGCTTGCCGCTAGCTTATAACAAGGATATGCAAGAGGACAAGGAGGGCGTTTTTGATAGCGTCGCCACCGCGCTTGCGAGCCTTGAAATTTTAAAGCAGATGCTAAAAACGGCTAAATTTAACGAGCAAAATATGCTCACAATGACGCGCCGCGGGCACCTCACGGCGACCGATCTGGCGGACTATCTCGTGCGGGAGAAAAACGTGCCGTTCCGTCAGGCGCACTTCATCACGGGCAAGGCCGTGGCGTATGCGGAAAATTTGGGCTTGGATTTGAGCGAGCTAAATGCGCAGCAGCTTGCAAGCGTGGATGAAAGCTTGGGCGCGGGCGCGGTTAAATTTCTTGATCTAAACGCTTCCAAAGAGGCGCGCAAGTCGCAGGGCGGAACTGCAAACGAGAGCGTGGCGGCGCAGATTGAAATTTTAAACGGGTGGTTGAAGGGGTAAATTTAAGAAGTTAAAATTGACCGATCGACTTAGCAAAAGCGGCGGTCTTTTTGGAGATTTAGCGAGCTTACCGTACTTACGGCCGGCTCGCTAAGTCAAATTTACGCTCAAATTTCGAGCGTAAATTTTAAAATTTAAAACGTGCTTTGCGGATCGGTCGCGGTATCTACCCAGCCCAGCTTTGCCCCCGCTAGCAGGTGAAAGTGCAGGTGCATGACCTCTTGGCCGCCGTTTTCGCCGCAGTTTGTTACTAGGCGGTATCCGCTCTTATCCACGCCCATCAGCACCGCGACCTCTTGGATAAATTTCGTCATCTCGCCCATCAGCGCCCCGTCCATCTCCTGGAAATTTTCAAAGTGCTTTTTTGGGATGATCAAAATATGAATCGGAGCCTTTGGATTTATGTCGTTAAAGGCTAAAAATTTGTCGTTTTCCAGCACTTTGTTGCAAGGTATTTCGCCCGCTACGATTTTTTCGAATATCGTCATGATTTTCTCCTGGTTAAAATTTGGCTTAATTATAACAAGTAAAAGTTAAAATTTCCCGCCTTTTAGGCAGATTTTATCAAATTTTGACTACAATCTATCCTAAAATTCAGTAAAGGTAAAAACTTGCAAGAGTATAGAGAAAGTATTGCAAAATGCGGGAATTTGGCGGATTTGGACAAGATTCGCGTCGCGCTACTGGGCAAAAAGGGCGCGATCACATCGGAGTTTGCTAAGCTTAAGGATATGGACGAAGCGGCCAAGAAGGAATTTGCGGCAAATTTAAATAAGCTAAGAGACGAATTTGAAACGCTTTTGGCGGCTAAAAAAACCGAGCTTGAAAGTGGCGAGATAAAAGCCAAAATGAAGGCCGAGGCCATCGATATCACGCTATTTAACGAGCCAAGTGGCGCGGGCGCGCTACACCCCGTGATGGCTACGATGGACAAGATCATCGAGTACTTTATGATGCAAAATTTCTCGCTCGAGACGGGGCCGCTCATAGAAGATGATTTCCACAACTTCGAGGCGCTAAATTTGCCTAAATATCACCCTGCGCGCGATATGCAAGACACGTTTTATTTTAAGGATTTTAGACTCCTTCGCACGCACACTAGCCCCGTGCAGGTGCGCACGATGATGAGCAAAAAGCCGCCGATTCGTATGATAGCGCCGGGAACGGTGTTTCGCCGCGATATGGATCTAACGCACACGCCGATGTTTCATCAGGTTGAGGGCCTCGTAGTCGAAGAGGGCGGTGCTGTTAGTTTTGCAAATTTAAAATCAATGCTTGAAAATTTCTTAAAATACATGTTCGGCGACGTTAAAGTGCGCTTTCGCCCTAGTTTTTTCCCGTTTACGGAGCCTAGCGCGGAGGTCGATATCAGCTGTATTTTCTGTCACGGCGAGGGATGCCGCGTATGCAAGCAAACGGGCTGGCTCGAGGTACTAGGATGCGGCGTGGTCGATCCAAACGTCTTTAAAGCAGTCGGCTACAAAAACGTGAGCGGATACGCATTTGGACTTGGAGTCGAGAGATTTGCGATGCTGCTTCATCAAATTCCTGATTTGCGCTCGCTATTTGAGGGAGATTTAAGATTATTGGAGCAGTTTAAATGATAATTTCAAGAAATTGGCTAAGCGAATGGCTGGATATCTCGGGCGTAACGAGCGAAACGCTGCTAAAGACGTTAAATTCGATCGGGCTCGAGGTTGATAGTTTTAAAGAGATCAGGGTGCCTAAAAATATCGTCGTAGGCTACGTAAAAAGTAAGATAAAACACGAAAATGCCGAGAAACTAAGCGTTTGTCAAGTAGATGTGGGCGGCGAGACGCTACAAATCGTCTGCGGCGCGAAAAACGTCGAGGCCGGACAGTTCGTGCCAGTGGCGCTATCAGGCGCCGTTATGCCTAGCGGCCTAGAGATAAAGAGAGCAAAACTGCGCGGAATCGAGTCAAACGGAATGATTTGTTCATCCGTGGAGCTAGGTCTTGTTAAAACAAACGACGGCATAATGCCGCTGGATGAAAGTATCGGCGAGCTAAAACTGGGTAAGGAAATTTGCGAATATCCGCTACTAAACGACGATATAATCGAGATCGAGCTAACGCCAAACCGCGGCGACTGCCTAAGCGTTTATGGCGTAGCGAGGGATCTGTCGGCGGCGCTTGATCTGCCGCTAAAAGACGCCGCCAGATACGAAGAGGGCGAAAATTTACTCGGGATCGGGCGCATTTTAGCTATCCACGCCGAGGAAAATTTACAAAGCAGCTTTCAATACCGAGCCTTTGAGATAAAAGAGTATTTCGATGAAAATTTATTGATGAAGATCCGTTTGGCGCTGATCGAGTCCGATAAGCAAAACCGCATCGAGCGCCTGCTAAACTACGCTACGCACTCAACCGGCGTGCTATTTAGTGCGTATGATTACGCCAAGCTCAAAAAGGATGACGAGCGCGCTGTTTTTGACCTGCAAAAGGGTGCAAATTTGGCGACTGAAATTTTAGCCGGCGGCGAGCTTTTGGGCGTGGGCGGCGTATATCAGACGGACGCAGCTAGACTTGACGAAAACAGCAAACTAATCATAGTGGAGGCTAGCTACACCGATCCGCAAGTTATCGCGACTACGGTTTACGAAGACAAGCAAATGCCGCGCCAATCGCAGGCCTATCGCTCATTAAGAGGTAGTGAGCCAAACGTCGGCTTTGGCGCTGATTTTTTATTTAAGCAGCTAGTCGCGTTAAAATCGGTCACGCTTTATGCCGGTTCTCAGCAAAGCGTGATGACGCGAGAGCCGAAGGTCGTGAGCTTTACGATGAGCGAAATGCAAAAAATGATCGGTCAGGAAGTCGCGCAAAACGACGTCGTGAGGATACTTAAAAAGCTTGGATTTAGCCTAACTTTTAACGCCGAAAAAGAGGGTGCGAACGTGAAGGTTCCGCTATTTCGCCACGACATCGTAAATGCACAGGACGTCTGCGAAGAGATCGTGCGAATGGTCGGTATCGACAATATCGTCTCAAAACCGCTAAATTTTAGCGAGTCAAACCGCATAAACGATACTTTTACCGACTATAAAAACGCGCTAAATTTGCGTAAAAAAGCGGCCGCAGCCGGATTTTTCGAGAGCGTGCATTATGTGTTTGATGACGCTAATGAGCTAACTGCACTCGGTTTTGCGCCTTGTAAGGCTGAAATAGCTAACCCGATAAATAGCGAGCTAAACACGCTAAGGCCGACGCTTGCAAATCACTTGCTAAAATCAGCCGAGCGAAACGTAAAAAATCAGCGAAAATCGGTCAAAATTTTTGAATTCGGTAGCGTATTTAGCGAGAATGGCGAGCAAAGCGAGAGATTTGGCTTCGTAGCTAGCGGACTTACAAAAGAGCCTAGCCTGCTAAACGGCGCAAAACCTGCCGATATCGACTTTTTAGGCTTTGCTACGGCGATTAGAAACGCGGTCGGCGAATTTGAGCTAAAAGCGTGCGACGACGTAAAATATCTAAGCGAATTTGAACAAGCGAAAATCTACCAAAACGGCGTTTGCGTGGGCTATATCGGCCGCGTGGACGTGCGAGTCGAGGCCGCGCGCGACCTACCGCGAACATATCTTTGCGAGATAGAGTTTGAGAAGCTTAAATTTGATAGCGCGGTCGTCAAAGCCTACTCGAAATTTCCTGCTATCAGCAGAGACCTAAGCCTGATCGTACCTAAAACCATGAAATTTGAAGCGATAAAAGAGTGCATAAACGCGCTAAAAATCGAGTGCCTAAAAGAATTTGCGCCGGTTGATATATATTCAGACGATAAGCTCGGAGACGACGTGAGCCTCAGCGTTAAATTTAACTTCCAAGACATACAAAAAACGCTTGAAGACGAGGAAGTGGCAGCGATAATGGATAAAATTTTGGACGCTTTAAAGCAAAATTTAAATATCGGACTAAGATGAAAGTTTACGCATTAAGAACGCCGATAAGTGCAAGCCTAGAAAACATCGCGGCGGATAAATCTATCTCGCATAGATGCGCGATATTTTCACTTTTAAGCGATAAACCAAGCCGTGTGAAAAACTATCTAAAGGCTGAGGATACGCTAAATACGCTAGGAATCGTAAAAAATTTGGGCGCGCGTATCGAGGAAAAAGAGGGCGAGCTAATCATAACTCCGAGCGCATATTTAAAAGAGCCTAGCGTTGTTTTAGAGTGCGGAAACTCTGGCACGGCAATGAGGCTTTTTATGGGATTTTTGGCCGCTAGCGAGGGTTTTTTCGTGCTAAGCGGGGATGAGTTTTTAAATCGGCGTCCGATGGCACGCGTGGCTAAACCGTTAATCAGTGTCGGAGCTAAGATAGACGGCGCAAATGGCGGGGATCACGCGCCTTTGGCTATCCGAGGTAAGAAGCTGGAGTATTTTAAATTTGACAGCAAAATCGCCTCTGCGCAGGTAAAATCGGCGCTGATTTTAGCGGGACTAAAGTCTAACGGCTGCGAGCTTAGCGAACCTGAGCTCAGCCGCGATCACACCGAGCGCATGCTAAAGGGTATGGGCGCGAGTCTGCAAATTTTACCGCACGGCGTCAAGGTTGAGCCGATGAACGCGCCGCTAAAACCGCTTGAAATTTGTGTTCCAAATGATCCTAGCTCAGCATTTTTCTTTGCCGTAGCAGCAGCAATAATCCCGAATTCTCACATCGTGCTAAAAAATATGCTGCTAAATAAAACGCGCGTGGAGGCCTTTAAAATTTTAGCCAAAATGGGCACGCAAGTAACGTTTAAAGAGACTTCAAGCACATACGAAAGCATCGGCGAGATCGAGATAAAGCATGCGCCGCTAAAGGCCGTGGATGTGAGCGAAAATATCTCGTGGCTGATCGATGAGGTGCCAGCGCTTGCCATCGCATTTGCAAACGCGGAAGGCATTAGTAGCGTTAGAAACGCAAAAGAGCTTCGCGTCAAAGAGAGCGACCGTATCGCGATCATGGTGCAAGGGCTACGAAAATGCGGGCTTGAGGTCGAAGAATTTGAAGACGGCTTTAGCGTAAAAGGCGGCGAGGCAAACTGCGCTATCATCGATAGCAACGGTGATCACCGTATCGCGATGAGCTTTGCGGTGCTTGGCCTAAAATGCGGAATGGTTATAGAAAAAAGCGAATTTATCGCGACTTCGTTTCCAAATTTTAGCGGGATTTTAAGACAACTTGGAGCTAGCGTTGAAGATTGAGCTTGCTAGCAGTTACGGCTTTTGTTTTGGCGTCAAGCGCGCTATTAAAATCGCCGAAAATGCCAAGGACGCCGTAACTATCGGACCCATCATCCACAACAACGACGAGATAAACCGCCTAAATAAAAATTTTAACGTCAAAACGCTTGAGGGCATAAACGAAATCGACGGCGAAAAAAAGGCGATCATCCGCACGCACGGCATCACAAAAGGCGACCTATCCGAGCTAAAAAAAAGTGATATAAAGGTGATTGACGCCACATGCCCATTTGTGACCAAACCGCAGCAAATTTGTGAGAAAATGAGCAAAGAGGGCTACGATATCGTGATATTCGGCGATGAAAAACACCCCGAGATAAAGGGCGTAAAATCATACGCCGTCGGCAAGGTTTTCGTCGTACTAGAAGAGAGCGAGCTAGAGAACGTAAAACTAGCGCAAAAAGTAGCCGTCATCAGTCAAACGACGCGTAAAGTAGAAAAATTTATGCAAATCGTAAATTATTTGATGCTGCGCGTAAAAGAAGTACGCGTTTTTAATACTATTTGCAACGCTACTTTTGAAAACCAAGAAGCGGTTAAAAACTTAGCCGTTAGAGCCGACGTGATGGTCGTAATCGGTGGCAAAAACAGCTCAAACACAAAGCAACTCTATCTCATCTCAAAAACCGCCTGCGAGGATAGCTATCTCGTGGAAAATGAACTAGAACTAGAGCGCGCGTGGTTTGAGGGGAAAAATCTCTGCGGAGTGAGTGCTGGAGCCTCTACGCCTGATTGGATTATTCAAAAAGTGATTGATAAGCTGGAGAGTTTTCAAATTTAATAAATAAGCATTACTTTTTTAAACAAAATTTTAAATTTGACCCTGAAATTTCGCAAGTTAATCTACAAATAAGTTAATATTAAGTAAAATTGGCCTTAATTGTGTCAAAGCAAAATATATACAAAAGGAACAAGATGGCTGCGGTGAACAAAAAAGTTCAACTTAGTAAGGCAAACGACGGTATCGAAGATGACGATTTTGCCGCGATGTTAGAGGAGTCTTTTAGAAAGACCGAAGAAGATAGCGACGGAATAATCGTCGATATTAAAGGCGACGAGGTTTTTGTAAACGTCGGTAAGAAATCAGAGGGAATTTTAAATATTTCTGAGATCCAAGACGAAAACGGAGAGCTTAAATTTAAAGCTGGTGACACGATAAAAGTCGTAATAACCGGCTCAAGAGGCGGCAAACCTATCGTTTCTCACAAAAAAGCGCTTAGAAAAGAAAAAGTAAAAGCTTACATAGACTCATACAACGAAGAAAATCAAGACGTATTCGACGTAAAAATAATCGGTAAAAATAAAGGCGGTTTTGTTGCTCAGAACAATGACGGTATTGAGTTTTTCTTGCCTCGCTCACAAAGCGGTTTCAGAGAAGATAATGCTGTAATCGGAAAGTCGTTTAAAGTAAAAGTCATAAAGTTAGATAAAGACGAGCAAAGCATCATC
>CAUUAH010000009.1:0-18745 GCA_963542985.1 uncultured Campylobacter sp.
CACGCGTAAGATCGTCGGCAGCGTCAGATGTGTATAAGAGACAGCCCAAAATCAGCCCGTCCGCGCCGCTATTTCGTAAATTTTCGCTCATTTTGTAAATTTTCCTTTTTTAGCTCATTTTATCGCTTTTTGCTTTCACGGCTATAAATTCGCCCCGGTTTTTGACAAAGGCGGCAAAATACGCGCGCAAATCGCTTGCCCTAAATTTACGACGAAACCGAATTTGACGCACCGAGACCTGCACCTTTAAGGTACCAAATTTGTTTTTGCTAAATTTAAGATTCTCCAAATTTTTTTTAGTTTTTCTTTTTCTTGGGTGGCGGAAGGGGCTTTACTTCGCCTGCGGCTCGTAACTGCTAGCAGACCTACTTACGAAGCGTCACCTTCCTTTGCGTCGTGCTACGCACTCGCAACTGCCGAAGGCAGACCCGCCCCCGTCTGCTTGCAGCTGCTAGCGCAGCGACGCAGAAACCCCCACCAACCCCACTGCACGTGAGAGGTGGCGACATAGCTTTGCTGACGCAAAGCGTCGCTAGTTTGAATAAAATTTGACATTTTCAAGATACGGGTCTCGGCGAATAAAATTTGACTTCAAATTTGAATAAAAAGGTTAAGGCGAAGTATTTTGAGATGGATTTGAATGTTGTGCAGAAATTTTAAGTCAAGGCTAGACAAGTAGTCTGCCGCAGACTTAAAATTTCAAACTCATTCAAAGACGCTCGAAAGACAAGCCGTAAACCTCAAAATTTCTCGTCTCTTATTATTTTCCCTCTCTCATCATACTCCCGCTCGATCTTATTTTCGTAGTCGTTGAGCGACTTTAGTCGGCCGTTTGGATAAAACGTCTTTACCCAGATAAATACCGTGTCTTTTTGGTAGCTCGCGTTTTCGATCGCGCCGTTTTCGCCGTAGTTTTCGTAGTAATCCTCTTTAGGCCCCGAGCGCACCGTGATAAAGTGCTTTTGGCGGGGTTTGCCGTCGCTAGCGTAGGAGAAGTTGTTATTGTCGGAAAAGATACCCAGCATCACGTCGAATTTATTGCTCGATTTATATAGCCCCGCGACGTTGCCTTCGTCAAAGGCCTCTTTGACTTCGACGTTTATGTCGTCCCACAAGCACAGCTGCAGCGTGCCGCTATGCATGCCGTCCGCATGATAAAAATCTATCTCGATCCAGCGCTCTTGGCCGCTTTTGATAAATTTGACGATCTGCTTTTGCGGATGATGCAAGGGCGGCTTGATGTAACCGTATAGCCTACCGTAAAACAGCGTCTCGCCCTCAGGCGTGTAGATGCGCTCATAGACGTTGTTTAGCTCTAGGCGGCTTTCCGGATCGTACTCGCCCGTCCTTTCTACGTCGTAGCTAAACCTCATCTCCAGCTCGCCCGTTTGTTTGCCTTTTAGCTTTGGTCGCGGGGTAAATTTTAGCTCGCTCGGGGGTAAAATTTGAGCGTTTTGCTTCGCCGAGCTCGGTTTTTCGCCGCCAAATGCCTGCGACGAAGCGGCAAAACTAAGCGCCAAAAATAGCGCGAGAAAATTTTTCATTTTTATCCTTTAAATTTGTGCGTTTTTAAAACGAGCGTGATTATAGCGTTAAATTTGGATAAATTTTTAAATTTTACTCGCCGAGACCCGCACCGCGAAAATGCTAAATTTGGTTTGGTTAAATTTGGTGTTCTCTAAAAATTTTTAGTTTTTCTTTTTTCTTGGGAGGCGGAAGGGGTTTCTACTTACGAAGCGTCGCCCCTTCCTCTCCCAAGCCCTCTCCAACCCCACTGCACGTTCAAGGGGTGCGACCGCGCTGTCGCGCCGCACGTTTTTTAATTTTGCGTTTTTGCGGTACAGGTCTCGGTGGCTCAAATTTGCAAATTTGAACATGAAACGATAAGGCGAAGTATTTTTGCGTTTAGACAAGGCGGAAACGACGGAGGCGAGGGAGCGGACTAATCGTCCGTGACCGAAGCCGACCGAGTTTCCAACGACATATAAACCAAAAAGACGAGCCGAAAAAAAGCTAAATTTTCAGCCCGTTTTCGTACCAGTCTATCTTCCTAGTCAAATACATCACCAGCGCTATCACCGCAAATATCATCACGCTGCCCATCAAAAGCGCGTAGTCTTCGGACTGCAAGATGCCGTAGAGCAAGCAGTAGCTAACCGCATGCACGAGTGCGATAAATACGCCCCATTTGCGCGCCCGAAAGATCGCCGAGCCGTAAAAAAGTATCGTCGCGCACACGGCTGCGGCCGCGATGAGGTAGCTGGCTAGGAAGCTGATATGCTCGGAAAACGAGAGCACGAGCAGATAAAATAGCACGTCGGCGGCTCCGATGAGTAGGTACTGGATAGGGTGGATGCGGACGTGGCTGTAAATTTCGCACAAAAATATCGCCAAAAACGGCACCGCTAGAAACAAGATCGCGTAGGTCACGCAGCGCGCGATGAGCGAGTAGTTGTTTACGGGACTGATGAAGCTAGCCTCGACGCTCTCTAGCATCTCGCGCCTGCCGTCCATGATCCACGCCTGCGGAACGCCGGTGCTAAGGCCCGAGATCTCCCACTGCGCGTTAAAGCCGCTGCTAGTAACTTCGCGAGATTTAGGCAGCCAGCCGCCGCTAAAAGACGGCGAGCTCCACGAGGATTTTACGTCAAATTTATTATCCTGCCCCACAGGAACGAAGCTCGCGCTCTGCCCGCCTTGCATAGATAGCGCGCCTGCTAGCTCAAAGCCGCCGTTTGCTAAATTTGCGGGTAGCTTGTAGTGGACGCTTTGGGTAAAGGGCGAGTATTTAGGCGGCGCAAAAGACTGCGCGAGATCTTGCCCGTTTGCTTTTAGCGCGGGAAACGCGGTAAAAGTCTTTTTGCTGCCCACGCCTAAAATCAGCGTCGCCTCGCCTAGCAAAACGTCGCTTTCTGCGATATTTAGCTGCTCGAAATTTAGCGGCGCAAATTTTGCTTTTAGCGCGACGTCGCCGTTAAAAACGGGCACGCTAAAGATACCGCGCTTTAGATACTGCGGATTTAGCTGGGTCGATAGCTCGTATGACTGCGGCGCTATCATGATCTGCTCGGTTGTCTGCGATACCGCCGCTACGCCGTTTTCGTTGTAGATCGCCGCTTGCTTTTTATACGGCACCGAGATCAAAACGCCCTCAATCCTAAGCGGGCCGCCAACCGGCTGCATGATGGACTCCTCGGCGCTTTGCTTGACGTAGGCGCGGTCAGAGATCATCGAGCTGATGAAACCTAGCGGGATAAGCAGCAGCAAAAGCAGGACGAAAATGATGACGGGCTTCGTCCAAAAGCCGCCCCTCACGCTATTTATGATTTTGTTTTCCATTGGATTTCCTTTTGATTTTTTTCACTGCGATTTTAGCCTGAAATCGTAATAAATCGGTAAGAAAAGTTGTAAATTTAGAGCAAATTTGACGGCAAATTTAACCGCGGCGCAAGCTGCGCTTTCTAAAATAGCTATAAACCCAAGCTCCAAGCACCAAAACCGCCGCGAGGCAATACATATAAAAGGCCGCGCCGTTTTCATACTCCACGTCCTGTGCGGTAAAGACCTGCTGCGACATTTCGGGATTTCGCGCCGCCTCGTCCGCGATCTGCGCCATCACCTCGTCATCATGCACGTCTAGCTTGATCTTTCGCAGCTCGATGAAATTCGTCCGCTTATCCAGATGCCTGCCGCTGCGACCCGTGACGTAAACGCTATGCGAGTAAAAATTTAGATAATAAAAGCCCGCGTCGTCCTTCAAAAGCCTTTCCGAGATCTGCCACACGTCGCCTTTAAACGGATTGTCGCCCGCCCTTTTTAGCGCGCTTAGCCTACTGCCATCTCCGCCAAATTTATAATAAACATCCCAAAGCGCGTCTTTTATCCAGCCCTCAGCGCCGCTAGCGCGCGGACGATTTAAAATTTTATCCTTGCTTAGATAAAATATGCCGTTTTTGCTAGCAAACAGCATGTATTCCTGATGCCCGCTCTGAAAATTTAGCGGCGTATAGGGCTCGTTTGCAGCCTCAAACCTCTCGCCGTCCATAAACACCGCGCCCGTAGCGGGATCAAAAAGAAACTCTATGCCCGCGTTTGGTTCCATCAGATACATATGCTCGCTAGGGGTGAAATTTAGCCTCTCGCCGCCTTTATAGACGCTGCGTCCGTCGCTTAGCCAATTATCGACCTGGCGAAAGTGCGCGGGCAGCTCGGGGCCGTCTTCGTGTATGATTTTTCGCCTTATCTGTTTTAGATTTTTTGCGTCCGCACCCGCTAAAATTTTACCCTCGTAAAATACCCGCTCGCCGTCGGTTGCGACGTAAGGACTCTCGGTCAGCGGCGAGATGGGCGCGCTAGTATCGAGCCTCGCATAGGGATAGTTGTACTCCTGCGGCCATTTGGAGAGCCCAAAGGCGTGGAAAAATACCTTGTAAATGTAGCTTATCGCGCCGCCCGTGCGCTGCGTAACGTCCGAGCAGAAATAACTCACGCGCCCGTCGCTGTAGTAGCGAGAGCCGATCTTTTGCGTGCGAGCGGGATTCAGCCCCGACATCTTTCGAGCGCCGCAAAATACGCGGTTAGCGTCCATACCGACGTTTGCGTAGGAGTATCTGCCGGTATCAAGCGCGCGAAAGCTCGCCGCGTCCGCGCCGTCCTCTAGCTCGTAGGGAGCGAGATTCCAAGAGCGTAGGTAAATTTTGCCGCCGATGTTGTAGTAATCACTGCGGCCGATCTTTTGCGCGTCCGCAGGCAGCTCGCGCGAACGGTCATACACCGATAGCTCATAGATGAAAACGAGCGAGACGAAGAGCGGCACGAAAAGTACCGCAAAGAGTAGCTTTAGCACCTTTTTATCAAATTTGCTTAAATTATTCGCCTTTTTCATAAGGCAATTATATATCTTGCTAGTTTAAAACGTTAGAAATTTAAAAGCGTTTGCGGGAAATTTTAAAATTTAGGGTGCGGTAAATTTGACGCAAAAAAGCGGCGGATAAATTTGACGACGAAGCCCAAATTTACCCGCAACCGCGCGAAACGACGCAAGCTCCGCGCAAATTTAACCTAGTATCCGTCAAAATGCTTGGTCTTTGGCAGCACCAAATTTAGCGTAATGCCGATGAGCGCGCCGAGTCCCACGCCGCTAAAACTCATCGCGCCAAAGTCCAGCACCATGCCGCCGATCGCGCAGACGAAGATAAGCGCGACGATGATCATATTGCGCGGCTCGGCCAGATCCACGCTGTTTTTTATCAGGGTCTCCATGCCCACGCTAGCGATGATACCGAAAAGCAGCAGCATAATGCCGCCGATGACGGGAGTGGGGATCGTGGAGAGCGCGGCGCCGAGCTTACCCACGAAGGCTAACAAGATTGCTGCAAGCGCGGCAAAAGTCATGATGGCTGGATTGTAGGCCTTGGTGATGCTAACCGCGCCCGTGACCTCGGAGTAGGTGGTGTTTGGCGGTCCGCCAAAGCAGCCAGCTAACGACGTCGCGAGCCCGTCGCCTAGAAGCGTGCTTTTAAGCCCGGGGTTTTTGAGAAAATTTTCCCTCGTGACGTTGCTGATCGCAAGCATATCGCCTATGTGCTCGATCGCAGGGGCGATCGCGATAGGCACCATGTAGATCATGGCTTCGAGCTTAAAAACCGGCGCGGTGAAATTTGGCACCGCAAACCAAGGCGCATTTAGAATCGGCGTAAAATCCACGATCCCGACAAACAGCGACGCGCAGTATCCCGCCGCGATGCCGCAAAGTATCGGCACGAGGCGCAGCATGCCGCGGCCAAACATCATAACGACGATAACCGCCGAGAGCGAGATAAGCGCGATGGTAAGCGACTGCCCCTGCGTATAGAGCGCCTCTTTGCCCTTGCCCATGACCATATTTACTGCTGCTGGCGAGAGGATGAGGCCGATCGTCATGATGACGGGGCCCACGACCACGGGCGGTAAAATTTTATGCAAAAATCCCTCGCCTTTGAGCCTAATGAGCAAGCTCAGAGCCACGTAAAACAGCCCCGCCGCGATCACTCCGCCCATCGTAGCGGCGATGCCCCACTCCTTCACGCCAAAGCTAAGCGGCGCGATGAACGCGAAGCTAGACGCGAGAAAGATCGGCGGGACGTTTTTGCGCGTGATTAGCTGAAACAGCAGCGTGCCGATACCCGCCGTAAACAGCGCCACGGACGTATCAAGTCCCGTTAATATCGGCACCAGTACGAGCGCACCAAACGCGACGAATAGAAACTGTACGCCGACGAGAGCGTCTTTGAACCTGAGATTGTAGCCTTCGTATTTTTCCATTTTTTCCTCTTTTTATTTTGCGGCTTATTTTTTGATTCTTGAAATTTGCGGCATTTGTCTTGTTTTGCAGACAAATTTAAACACAAAGCGATTTTAAAATTCGTGAAATTATAACATATCGGCGACGATTACGGCGACGAAAATGCGCCGTTTTAATGAAAGATTTCGAGCGAATTTTAAATTTACGCACCGAGACCCGCACCCTGAAAATGCTAAATTTGGTTTGGTTAAATTTAGCGTTTTAAATTAGAGTTTTTGGGCAAATTAATCTTTCTTGTTAAGGGGAAGGGACTTGAATTGCGCTCTGCCCTGCAGTTGCGAGGCAACGCCGAAGCAAAAGAGCTCCCTTTTATATCCGCCTTTCTCTTTTCTTTGGGAGAGGAAGGGGATTCTACTTACGGTCTGCTTGCAGCTACGAGCAAAGCGAAGTAGAGCGTCGCCCCTTCCTCTCCCAAGCCCTCTCCAACCCCACTGCACGTGAGAAGTTGCTGCACTGCGTGCAGGTTTATTTGGCGCTGTCACGCCGAAAATGTAAATTTGACATTTTCAAGATGTTGGTCTCGGTGGGTAAAATTTGAAGCTGAAATTTGCAAATTTGACTTCAAAATTTGAATGTAAAGCGACAAGGCGAAGTATCGTGAGATGATTTTTCGAGTTTTCTGCTTCACAAGCTCGCAGCTGCAAGCAGAAGAAGCAAAATTGAGTGTGCGCTAGGCATATAGCCTGCGGAGCGAAAATTTTGCGAAATCTCGGAAAAGCACTCGCGAGACAAGCCGCTATTTAAGTAGCTTTTCCGCCCACGCTCTCACTTCTAAATCTACCTCAAAGATCTTACCCTCGCTCTCTATCTTCTCGTTTTCAAACCTCTTTGCTGCGGTTAAAACCGTTCGCGAGATATCTAAAAATCCGCACTCGCCGCGCAAAAATTTATACACAGCCACTTCGTTTGCGGCGTTTATCGCTACACCAAGATCTGGGTTTTGCAAAGCTTGGTCTTTTAGCGAAAAGATAGGATATTTTTTAAAATTTATCTCGCCGAATTTTATATTTTTTAGAGTTTTTAGGTCTAAATTCGGCACGATTTGCGCGTTTTTTGTATCAGCGGCGTTCAAATTTAGCGCACCATCCTCGCCCAAAATCGCATGCGCGATGGCTAAAATCATATCGGTTTTGGATAGATGCGCCGTGGTCGAGCCGTCGGCAAACTCCACCAGAGCATGCACCGTGGAAGTGCGCTCGATGAGCGCCTCGATATCCCGCACGCCGTAGAGCCAAAAGGCCTCTAGCACCTCAAAAAGTTTGTTCGCCATCGTCGCGCTATCTATCGTGATTTTTGCGCCCATGCTCCAGTTGGGGTGCTTTAGCGCGTCTGCGGCGCGGGCGTCTTTTAGGGATTTTATTGGGGTTTTGTAAAAGGCGCCGCCTGAAGCCGTGATGACGAGCCTAGCGACCGGTGTTTTGTTTGCGAGTAGAAATTTAAGCCCGAAATGCTCGCTATCTATCGGATTTATCGCGCCCCTATCTAAAAATTTGCCGCCCGCGACGAGGCTTTCTTTATTAGCAAGCGCCAGCTTTTTGCCTAGCTTTTGCGCGGTTAAGCTCGGAGCCAGCCCAGCAAAGCCGACTAGAGAGTTTACGACGCGCTCGCTCTCGCACTCTTTTAGCATATCGCAGATGCCCTGTGCGCCCGCAAAAACGCGTTTGTGTTTTACGAATTTTGCAAATTTAGGCTCGGCGATACAGACGAATTTGGGCTTAAATTCGGCGATTTGCTCGTTTAAAAGCTCGTAGTTTGACGCGCAGCTCAGCGCCTCGATACTAAGGCCGAATTTGCGGGCCAAATTTAAAGTATTTGTCCCGATCGAGCCCGTCGAGCCCAGCACTACCACGATAGCATCCAGAGCATCGCGGAGACGCCAAACAGATAGCCGTCGACGCGGTCAAGCATACCGCCGTGACCCGGTAGCAGCGTGCCGCTATCCTTGACGCCCGCGCGGCGCTTTAAGTAGCTCTCGAAAAGATCGCCCCAAACGCCGAAAACCGCAACTAAAAACGCCGTGATGAGGCTATGCCAAAAGCTATCGGTTAGCACCCAGCCAAAGCCCGCGCCAAAGACCGTAGCTACGGCGATACCGCCAGCCACACCCTCCCAGGTTTTATTAGGCGAAGTCTCGCTAAAGGAGTGCTTGCCGCAAAATTTGCCGACGAAAAACGCCCCGCTATCGCACGCCACGACCGTTAAAATCAGCCACGCCAAGTAGCCGACGCCGTAGAGCGAATAAAGCATCCAGATGAGAAAAATCGGCGTCATCGGATACAAAAACGGCAGCGCGGGCGTTAGATTTTCGCTTTTAAAATGCGCGAGAAAACTAACAACGAGCAAAACTGCTAAAATAGCGATAAACACGGGGTTTGAAAAGGGCGTAAGTAGGTAAAAAATAACCGCTATGAGAGCAAGAGAGCCGCCCTGCAGGCCGTAGAGCTTTTGCGCTTCGCCAAAGGCCGTGTAAAGCACGAAGCCTAAAATGGCGAAATTTAACAGATAACTATCGACGAAAAAGATGACCAAAACCGCCGCAAACAGCGCGACGCCGGTGATTATACGCGTTTTCATGATTTTTCCTTTTTTGAGTAATAATTGTATACAATTTTCGCTTAAAAGCGCCGAAATTTGAGGCGAATTTACGCTTGCGGGCTTAGCGGACGGTTAAATTTAAGGGTTTTGCGTTAGGTTTTAGTTCTGATTAAAACGGGGCGGTAAATTTGGCGGATTTGGGTTAAATTTTGCCTAGCGAGGCGGTAGTTTCGGTGCAAATTTGACAAGCTGCGCTAAATTTTGCCTTTGCTAAAACAGTCGGCTTAAATTTAGCGGATAAAAGCTCAAATTTACCCCAAATCGAGCCAAATTTGACTGCCCAGCCGCGAGCGGTCAAATTTAAGTCCGCAAGCTTAAATTTTAAGATCAAGATGCTGAAATACGGGCGATGCCTGCGGAAAGTCGTTAGCCGCGACGTGCTCCTCGGAGTCTTCGTCGTCAGAGTTTCCGCCTTTTTGCTCCGAGGCGAGCTCGCCCTGCTCCTGCCTGCCCTTTTGCTTTTCGTGCTCGTTTTCGGGGTCGATTTTGTAGGTTTCCTCGGTCGGTCGCACCTCGGAGACCTCTTGTTTTTCGTCGCTTGCTAGCGATGCGGCGGCGAGATTTTGCAGGTCAAATCTATTTTGGACGTCGGCGACCTTGTTTGAGACCATATTTACGTTTTGATTGATAAAAATCGTGTTGCCAAGGGGTGTTACAGCCATTTTCGCCTCCTGTTTTAGTTGTGCTTTGTTACTAATATCGTCTTAAAATTAATATAATTTACATTTGCGCCGCTCGTAATTTTGACGTTGTTACGTTTGGTAAAATCAACCTCGTACGTCCCGCCGCCTTTGACGCTAAAATTTACGCAAATTTTCGCCGCAAATCTTAAAATTTCCTCGCTTGGAGCGCTTTTTGCGGTTTTGATAATGACGTGCGCGGACGGCAGGTCTTTTAGATGCATCCAGACGTCGTCTTTTTTCGAGTTTTTTAGTAGCCAGACGTTGCCTTTTTCGTTGCGTCCGATACTGATTTTATAGCCTTCGATATAAAAATCCTCGACGTTTTGATTTTGCTCTTTTTGCTTTACGGCGCGGGCTTTTTTAGGCGCTAGGATCTCTAGCTCTTCGGCGCTTTTCGCTTCATTTACGAGCGTTTGTAAATTTGATAAAAACTCCAGCTTTTCGGTCAAATTTTGCCGCTCGATGATTAGACCCGCCGCCTTTTGCTTCAGCCTTTTTGCCTTGGCAAACATCGCGTTTGCGGCGATTTTGGGGCTGTCGTCCAGCACGAGCCACACCTCGCCTCGCTCGAAATCATTTAGCGTTACCTCGCGCTCGTAGTCCCTTAACGCGTGTAAATTCGATAGGATCAGCCCCGCGTTTTTGCTTAAAATTTCGCTTTGCGCATTTAGATCCGCTTCGTTTTCAAGCCCCGATAAAATCTCGCTTAAATTTTGCATTTTTCGCTCTATCGCGGCCGATTTTACGGCGCGCAGATTTTCTAGCTTTGCGTTATTTACGCGCTCAAATTCCTCGCTAAAATACTGCGCAAAGTCCGTTATCGGCGGCGTCTGGCGCTCTTTTATCGCAGCCGGCGGCAGCTCTAGCAGCTCGCGCCCCGGTTTTATCACGCGAAAATTATTATCTATATGGCGCAAAGCCTCGACGATGACGCCCTTTTCGTCCGTGATGATCGCGTTGGTAAAGCGCCCCGTAAACTCCAAAAATAGGCTCGAAGCCAGACTCTTATACGAGCCTTGGAATTCGCACTCCAGCTTTAAAATTCTATTTCCCTCGGGCACGCTTAAATTTAAAATTTTAGCCCCCCAAAACCTCTTTTTAAGCGCGACGTCAAAGGGCGCTTTGTACTCTTTTACGTTTAAAAAATCGGGATTTGCGTAGATCGCGGAGTCGGCTTTGCTGAGATCAAAAAACAGCCCGAGCTCGCCGTCAAATTCTATAAATATCGCCATATCGCCCGCGCGTCTGATTGCGGTTATTTTTTTAAATTTGCCTAGAAAAGATTGTATTTGTTTTAAATTTGCGTATTTCATAGCCGAAATTATAGCCTAAAATGTGACCGAAATTTAAGCGCAAGAATAATATAATGATAATGCATTTTAAAGCGGAGAAAAAATAAATGAACAAATTTAGCCTAAGTTTAGCGGTCTCGTCGCTGCTTTTAACTCAAATTTTTGCCGCCGACGTAGCATTGCAAGGCGTCGAGAGTAGCGAGTGCATAACCCATCTTCTTTACGCTCAAATTTAAACGCCTCTCCTAACTCTCTTTTTATCCATTTTTCGCTAAAATCGCTAAATTTTAAAACGCGCGGTATCCGCAAAAAGGAAATTTATGCAAAACAAAAAGCAAACCATCACCGAAAAGATTTTCAGCGAGCACGTAGGACGCGAGGTTTTCGCGGGCGAGATCATAGAAAGCGACATCGATATGGTCATCGGCAACGACATCACGACCCCTATCTCCATCAAGCAGTTTGAGCGAAGCGGCGCGACAAGGCTTGCTAATCCGGACGGCTTTAGCGTCGTGATGGACCACTACATCCCCGCCAAAGACATCCTAAGCGCCAACCAAGCTAAAATCAGCCGCGATTTTGCGTATAAGCACGATTTGAAAAACTATTTCGACGAGAAGGACATGGGCATCGAGCACGCGCTTTTGCCCGAAAAAGGCCTCGTAGTACCGGGCGACGTCATCATCGGCGCCGATAGCCACACCTGTACGCACGGCGCGCTAGGAGCCTTTGCCACTGGCATGGGCAGCACCGATCTAGCCTACGCGATGATAACGGGTAAAAACTGGTTTAAAGTGCCCCCGACTATCAAAGTGATCTTTCGCGGCAAGCTAGACCGCCACGTCTACGGCAAGGACCTCATCCTAGAGATCATCCGCCGCATCGGCGTAGACGGCGCGCTATATAAGGCGCTGGAATTTACGGGCGAGACGATAGATAGCCTCGACATGGACGGGCGCTTTAGCATGTGTAACATGGCGATCGAGGCCGGCGGCAAAAGCGGCATCATCGCGGTCGATGAAACCACGAAAGAGTTTTTAAAAGGCAAAAGCTTACGCGCCGAGCCGAAGCTGCACTACTCCGATGAGGGCGCAAACTACGAGCAAATTTTAGAAATCGACGTTAGTAAGCTCGATCCCGTGATCGCGTATCCGTTTCTACCTAGCAACGGCAAGAGCGTGCGCGAGGCCGTGAGAGACGACATCGCCATCGATCAGGCCTTTATCGGTAGCTGCACGAACGGCCGCCTAAGCGACCTGCGCATCGCGGCTGAGATCCTAAAAGGCCGCAAAGTAGCGCGCAAAACCCGCCTCATCATCACGCCTGCAACGCAAAAAATCGCCCTACAAGCGCAAAAAGAGGGGCTGATGGATATATTTGCCGAGGCTGGCGCAGTCGTAAGCAACCCGACCTGCGGCGCATGCCTGGGCGGATATATGGGGATTTTGGGCGTTGGGGAACGCTGCGTAAGTACGACAAACAGAAACTTCGTCGGCCGCATGGGCGATCGCACGAGCGAGGTGTATCTGGCAAACTCGGCCGTAGCAGCGGCGAGTGCGGTAATGGGCAAGATCGCCGATCCGCGCGATCTTTAAAATTTGGCGGCTTGTCTTTTTCCTTTATACTTCGTTAGAAATTTCGCCGAAGCTCGGTTACATACTATATGTATGCGCCCTCGCTCGGCTCATTTCCGCCTCGTCTAAAGAAAAAATACGTCGCCTTGATTTTTCTATTCAAATTTGAAGTCCAATTTGTAAATTTCAGCTTCAAATTTTATTCGCCGAGACCCGTATCTTGAAAATATCAAATTTACATTTTCGGCGCTGCAGCGCCAAATAAACCTGCACGCAGTGCAGCAACTTCTCACGTGCAGTGGGGTTGGAGAGGGCATGGGAGAGGGTCTGTCTCGGACAGTTACGAGCGCAAAACGCGAAGTAAAGGAAGGCGACGCTCTACCTCGCTTTGCTCGTAGCTGCAAGCAGACCGTAAGTAGAAACCCCTTCCTCTCCCGAAAAAAAGAAAAAAGGAGCTCTTTTGCTTCAGCCACGCTTCACAACTGCTAGCAGAGCGTAATTCAAGTCCCTCCCCCTTAGCAAGAAAATCAAAATATTAAAAATACCGCAAAGCGATTCAGAAATTTTGCATTCAAATTTGAGTTTGCAAAACCCGAGCCAAAAATATCAAATTTAACTTCGCCGCATAGACAAATTTAGCGGTCTTTATCTATTAAAATGCCGTCACGGTCGCCAAAAGACCAAAGATGATGCCGGGCAAATTTGCAGCCGCTAGCGGGTAGTCCCTTTTGGCTTTTAGCAGGCCGTAGCTAGTCCAGATCGTGCAGTTTATCGCTGCGGCTAGAGGCTGTATAAAAGGCGTTTTGTTACCGTCAAGGTTGCCCATTATCTGAGGGATATAGGAAATATACATAATGACCGACAGGCACGTGCCTATCCAGCCCAAAATTTGTAAATTTTTCTCGCTCATTTTTTCTCCTTTGAAATAAGAGCCGCATTATACTATTTTTTGGGTGCGGCGAGCGCATTTTGGTAAATCAAAGCCGTTTTTGGCTAAAGTTAGCCTTATAATTTTGCTTAAGGAAAAAAATGAAAACATGCGTCATCCTTGCCGGTGGCAAAAGCTCGCGAATGGGCCGCGACAAAACACTGCTGCCTTTTGGCGGATTTGCGACGCTCACGCACTACGGAGCGCATAAATTCGGGCGGATTTTCGAGCGCGTATTCGTTAGCTCCAAATTTGAAAAATTCGACCCGCCTCTGCCGCTCATAAAAGATGCCGGTGCAGATGAGATCTTGCGATCAAATTTGACCGAGGCGAGCGACAAAGAGGGTGCGCCAAAAAGCTCAGCTCAAATTTGCTCGCAAGATACGTCAAATTTGAGCCCGGACGCCTTTTCTCCGATGCTAGCTCTTTACAGTATCCTTAGAAATTTCCCAAACGAAAGCGTCTTTATCATACCGGCCGACATGCCGTTTGTTAGCGAAAACTGCGTGCGCGAACTATATAAATTTAGCGGAGAATACGATATCGTCATCGCCGCGGACGAGTCGCATACGCACTCGCTTTGCGGGTTTTTTAGCGGGGATTTAGCAGGCGCGGCGGGCGAGCTTTTTGCCGCGGGCAAGCACAAGATCGGGCTTTTGCGTAGCCGCTGCCGCTGCAAGATCGTAAAATTCGCGCGCGAAGACGAGTTTTTTAACATCAACTATCAAGCCGATTACGAACAAGCTTTAAAAGAAGGAAAAATATGAAAAAAATTATCGTTTTACTGGCGATTTTGTTAAATTTCTCAGTAGCCGGCGAATCTGCAACGGCGAAGCAAAATTTACCCGGCCAGTCCGAAAATACGGCTGAAAATTTAGCCGAGCCGACTGCCAAAGACGAAGCCAAGCGCCTCTATGAAGCCGCCGCAAAGCTCGAGCATGAAGGCGATAAAACAAGAGCCCTTCAGCTTTATAAACTGGCGGCTAAAAAAGCGATATTTACGGACGAGGACGGCGAAACTGCTGCGATGGAGCGCTCCGTGATCGCGCCCTCAGATAGCGTAGCGGACGTGCCCGTGGAGGAGCAAAAGATCGCCTCCAAAGAGCGCCCGGGAGCCAAATTTGAAAGCGGCGAGGCATACGACGTGGATGAAATTTTGGGTTTAAAAATGCACCACCTAAACTACCTCCTGCCGGCAACCTACGCATTTAACGACGTTGAAGGCAGGCGTAGATTTGAGACCGCTTTTCAAATCAGCCTGCAAAAGCCGCTATTTTACGACGTATTTGATATGAACGAAACGATCTCGGCGGGCTACTCGCAAAGCTCGTGGTGGCAGACGGCTAAGAGCTCTACGCCGTTTCGCGAGACCAACTATCGCCCCGAGATTTTCGTGACCGTTCCGATGAGATTTGAGGCGCTGCCGAGCCTTGACTACCTACGCGCGGGGCTTTTGCACGAGAGTAACGGCCAGGGCGGCGAGAAGTCGCGCTCATGGAACCGCGTATATCTCGAGGCCAAACTTTACGCCGGTAGCCTAGTCGTGATCCCGCGAGCGTGGGCGCGCATACCAGAGAGCAAAGGCAGCGACGATAACCCAGACATCGAAAAATACCTCGGCAACATGGATATAAATTTCGCCCTACCTTTCCGCGGCCACGTCTTTACGGCGATGGTGCGCAACAACCTGCATTTTGACAAAACAAACCGCGGCGCGGGCGAGCTTGGATGGCTATTTCCGTTTGGCAAGAGCGGCGTTTACGGCTACGTGAAGTACTTTACTGGATACGGCGAGAGCCTCATTGACTACAATCGCCATACCGATAAAGTCGGTATCGGCTTTGCGATTTTAAAATAAAAGGCTAGCGCGCCGAAGCAGTGCCGACAAGGTAAAATCGTGGTAAAACGACCCAAAGCGATAAGTCAAATTTGCCCGCACAGACAAGCATGGCAAATTTGACGAGCGGACAATACGTATAGCAAAGCACGAGAGTAAATTTGAAAAATTACAAACGCGGCGCGATCTTTAAATTTACGCAAAGTCGCCGCCGCAATGCAAGCGCGAAATTCGTCAAATTTAGGGAGTTGGATGAAAAATCTATTAAAGCTTTTTATCATTTTTACCTGTGTGACCTCGCTGCAAGCAGGCGGCAAATACGCGCCCCAGCAACAAAACGACAAGCTAATCGCAACTTATGAGATATTTTTTAAGTACGACCTACGCAACGGCGAAAAGGACGCGAGCGGCAAAATACGCAACAGACTCTACGTCACCTAGCTAGACGCGAACGGCGCGCAGCTAAATCGCTACATCATCGACGAAGCGGACGAGAAGTACAAGCGCAAGATCCCGGACGACCCCTCCACAAAGCTAAAAATCTCGTTCGCCGTCCGCAAAAACGAGCGCTGGGTGCTGCTAGAGGTCTACTCAAAAGAGCACCGAGACGCGCCTGCGTTCACGGCCGAGAGATGCCTGTGGGGCGGACTAGAAAAGGAGCTACTGGAGCTTTTTGACGCGGGCGAGGCGCTAAAACTATACCGAAAAACCAAACGCTTCGACGCAAATTTAGGCTTTTTCGTCGAAAACAACATAGCCGAATACCGCAAAGACGGCAAACCGTCGTATAAAGAATTTACCAGCGTCCGAACGGGCAAAAAAGAAACGACTTTTGAAAAGTACGACGAGAGCGGGCGCCTGCATAGCCGCGCCTACCAGATGGGCGGCGAGTCTGCTTATTTTGAGTTTTTCTACCCGAGCGGCAAGCTAAAAAGCGTGATAAACCAGCGCCAAACGATCGGCAAGCCGCTTATCGAAGCGGTTAAAATACAAAAAGAATTTAACGAAAAAGGCGAGCTCGTAAAAGAGGTCGTAACCGACGCAAAAGCGGGTGCGGCGACTACGAAATTTTACGGCTAAATCATAAAAATCGAAACAAAAAATCTCAGATAAACCACGAGCGGAGAAAATATGTTTTTAAAGCCAGATGAGATTGCTCGCGAGCTAGACGAGATATGCCTACCTCTGGAACAAGAGGGCATAACAGGCATGAGGCTGCTAGCACAAAGCGATGCCGATGCGTCCACGCGAGCGCTAGAAAATGCGCAAGAAGCTCTAGGCGTCAAATTTCCGCTTGCGCTCTCGCGGCTAGTTTTCGAATTTGACTTTGGCGAATTTGAGGTTTGCAACGTACGCTTTGGCACCAGCGGCGACCACGCTAGCGAGTTAGTGCGGCTAAACAGCACCGACGAATACGGCGGCAAATGGTGGCACGGCGATACGCGACCTGCAAATTTGATAGTTTTTGCTGTGGGCGATCCGTGGATATTTCTGATTGATTGCGCGGACGGCGCGATTTATGCGTGGCTACTTGGGGACGAAGAGCTTTGCAGCAGGCGCGTTGCGAGCGATTTTGAGAGATTTTTTAGAGCGCTTGCTAGTATCGGTATCGCGCGACTAAGCAAAAAGGCCGTGCCTTGCGCGGAAAAAATCGCTAAATTCGTCCAAGCAGGCGATGATAAGGCGCTTGAGTTTTGGCGAGAAATGGCGGAAATTTGATAAATTTAACGCCTAACACTAGGATTTTTGCGCTAAAAATTTAAGCGCGGACACCGAACGGCGACGGAGCGATCCATCGTAAAAATCGCTCCGAAACGCTTAACTTTACAGCCAAATTTAGTTTAGCTGATAGAGCGTATTTTTGCCATCCTGATAGGATAAAATATTCATCGCGCCGTCTTTAAAGAATATACTTCTAGCGTTTGTTATCTCACTCGGATAAGCGAGCGTCTTTACGATCTCCTCGGTTTTTGGATCTATAAGCACGATAACGTTGTGATTTTTGCTAAGCGCGTATAGTAGGCCGTCTTTGTAAGCCATCGACGTGACGTAAAGATCACCCAGGCTCTTACCCTCTTTAACCGCGGCTTTTGGCATAAATTCACCCGAAAGCGTGCGGTCGCTCAGTAAAATTTTAGATATAACGAACTTTTGCGCGTCTTTGTTGTTTGGCACGGTAGCTAGGTAGAAATACGTCCCATCCGTAGCAATGCTTGCTACGTGGTTAAATTTAGCTCTGACGGTATCGATCCTGCCGCGTCCAAGTCCTTTGCCTTGCCCTTCAAATTTATCATTACCGCGCATGAAATCAGCGTATTGCAACACCTCGTCCGCCTTAGGATTTTTGGCAAATCTCAAAAGCGTCTTGTTTGAGCCCATGAGCATGTATTTATCGCCCATAAACGGGATCACGCCGATGATAGGATCGACCGTCGCCGAAAAGTACGGATCGATCTCAAAATCGCTCGCGACCTTGAAATTTTCATCCATGAAAAAGACTTCCCATTTCGAGCTAGCGACGAATTCGCCGTTTATAAAATCAAGAGAATTTATAGGCTTTGCAAAATCTATCTCTTTTTTAGACGCGATACCTAGGCTCTCATCGGCTTTTAGCGGAGCATTGTTTGGATCGTTGTCAAATTTCACTCCCAGCTTCTCGCTAGCCGGAGCAAAGGCGTAATCAGGCGCCGCGACGTCTCTTTTTCCCAAAAATGATACTTTTTTCCAGTGGTTTTTGTAGCCGCTGTCGTCCCAGATGATGTATTTTGGATCAAGCGTAAAACGCACCGGATCACCCTGTCCGTAATAAGGCGGAATGCCCGTGCTAACAAAAGCTTGAAATACGTTTGAAGCGATTATAAACGCACAAACGATAAAGGCCGCGCGAGTAAAAGAGCCAAGTTTTCTGATCGTCTCGCCGCCCATTTCCTCATCAAAAGCGCTAAATTTAGGCGCAAAGAAAAATATAGCACCAAGCAGCACTACCACCGCCCAAAACACCACCTCGGCCCAAAAATAAGTATGGATACCAAAAACCGCTAGCCCAAAACCCTGATCGAGATCTCTGTGCGCATGGATACCGAAGTGTGCAAAAGACTGCCACAGACCAAAGCCCGTCATCACGAGCAGCATAGCCAAGTATTTAGCCTTTAGCCCATATCTAACGATAAAAAGAGCCATCACGCCGATAAAAATCATGGCCTCGCGCTGCCCCCAACACAACGTGCACGGGCTATCTTTTAGCACGTAACCGAAAATCAGGTTTGCTATACCTACCGGCAAAAGGATGATCAAAAATCCAGCCAAGCACATGAGCGCATAGAAAAATTTTACTTTTTTGATTTCGTTCATACTGCGGCTCCTTATAGGTTTATAGCTGTGAGCAGATTGCCCGACTTGTGTCCTACATACAGGTACGCCATAAACAGCCATGCGACCACGACTAAACCTGTCTCTTATACACATCTCCGAGCCCACGAGACTAGCGCTCATC
>CAUUAH010000010.1:0-18717 GCA_963542985.1 uncultured Campylobacter sp.
CGAGATGAGCGCTAGTCTCGTGGGCTCGGAGATGTGTATAAGAGACAGTCAAAGCGCGGCGAAAGCGTCAAATTTGAGCGAGTCGCGGGCGCTGCCGAGGGGTCAAATTTTAGCCCGCAGTTCGTGCGCGATCTCGTCCCAAAATCGCTCTCAAATTTTAAACTCGACCAAAGTCAAAACTAGCTCCGAAAATCCGACTCAAAGCCCGAAAAACCGATCAAATTTAATCTCGCTAAACGCAGCAAAAGGTTCGTGTTTTAGCTCAGGCGCAAATTTGCAGCCGAACGAAAACCAAACCGCTCTTAGCACCGCCGATCAGGACGCGCTTTTGGCCGAGTTTAAGGAGTTTTTGAGCGCTCATTTGCCAAGCAACCCTAGCTTTCATCCGTGCTTTGACGAGGCGCTCTCGTACACGCTAAAATCGGGCGGCAAGCACTTTCGCGCGATGCTAGTCGCTGGCGTCGTAGCGGCAGTGCGTCCCGAGCGTAAAGAGGCGGCGTTTCACGTCGCGCTGGCATTTGAGACGATGCACAGCTACTCGCTCATCCACGACGATCTGCCGGCGATGGATGACTCGGACCTGCGCCGCGGACAGCCTAGCCTGCACGTCAAATTTGACGAAGTTACGGCGATTTTAGCGGGCGACGCGCTAAACACCCACGCCTTTTATCAGATAGCAAAAGCTCCACTGGACGCGGATGCTCGCATAAAATGCGTCGAGATCCTAAGCCAAAACGCAGGCATCTACGGCATGGCGCTTGGGCAGGCGGTGGATTGTTATTTCGAAAATCAAAAGCTAGGGCTTGAGGAGCTAGAATTTCTGCACGTCCACAAGACCGCGCGCCTCATAGCAGCAAGCTTGCAGGCAGGCTGCGTCGTAGCGGGGCTAGACGAGGCGGAGGCTACGCGCATATACGACATCGGGCTTGATCTGGGGCTGGCATTTCAGATCGCAGACGACATCATCGACGCGACGCAAAGCGCCGAAACGGCGGGCAAACCTACGCATAACGACGGAGCTAAAAACTCCTTTACTAACCTTCTTGGCGTGGAGGGCGCGGTGCAGGCTAAAAATGAACTCATCGCAAAGATAGAGCGCGAGCTAGGCGGCGCGCATGCGGGAATCCGCGCTATCGTGACGGGCCTCATCGACAAGCATCTGCGGTAAATTCGGCTTAAATTTGCGTTTTGGGCGGTCAAATTTGAGCAGTTAAATTTGCCGTCAAATTTCGCAAATTTTATCCATAACTACAAAACGCTATCCGCGCGTTATAAATAAACCATCTCGCAAATCGTGCCGATGCCGCCGTAAATTCGGCAAAATTCGGCGTCCTTTTTATGCTATAATCTTTTAAATTTATCAAAAGGAGAGATAATGAAAAAAATAGCCTTATCGCTTGCGCTTTTGTGTGCGGCGGCGTTTGCCAAAGAGTACGACTACATGCTAGCTAGCACCGCGCAAAAGACTTTTGAGGAGCCGGCTTCTAGCTACGAAACCAAACAAAGCTACGACGCCAAGGCTCGCCGCCTAGAGCTGGTGAGCAGCTCCGAGCTCGCAGACGGCCTAAAGGGCAAACACAAAGAGATCAGCTACTACAACAAAGCCGGCGAGATGACGAAATTTGAAGCCTATAGCTATGATTTTACCGCGAAAAAATGGATCAAAGTAACCGAATACAAAGCCGATTATAAAAAAGGCGTCCTCACGCAGGAGTCTAGTTCGTTTATCAGAGGCGTGCCGGAAAATGCTAGCAAAATCATCACAAAGTACCTAAAAAACGCTAGCGAGGAGATCAGATACGAGCTGGTAAAAGGCAAGTGGCAAAAAGCAGCACTAACCAAAACCGTCGAGAACGCATACGGCGAGAATGAGCTCATCGTGCTTAGCGTCTGGGACGGCAAAAGATGGCAGCCTAAGTCAAAAACGCAGCTGCTCTACGGCGCGGACGGACAGACTCGCGGCTATGAGAGCTGGGACTACGAAAACGGCGCGTGGCAAAACCGCGAAAGAAGCACTGTTGCGGGCGATGTGAAGGGCAAATACGAGCAAGTAAGAAGCGTGTTTGAGGACGGCGCGTGGCGCTATGACGAGATGTCAAAGCACGACTACGACGCCTCTAGTGGCAAAGACGTGACGATAAATCTCATCTGGAACGCCGAGCAAAACGCGTGGGAAAACAACAGTAAAAGCGTCTCGGTCGTAGAGGGCGCGGGCTTTGAAACGGCGGCGTTTTTGTGGGATAAAGAGCGCAAAGAGTGGACGCAGGAGTACTCCAACCGCAGCATCTACGACAAGAGCGGCGAGCGTCTGCTAACGCAGCGATACGACACGATGGACGGCAGCGAAAAGTTCGTCTACGGCTACAACGAGCGCGGCGATAACGTGAGCGTGGATATCTATGAGCTAGCTAGCGACGAAAACGGCAAAAGATGGGTGCAAAATAAGCGCCTGGAGACGACCTTTGATCCGCATATACTAGCCGACGACGTCGGACACGGCGGCTCGCTGATGTCCTTTGAGATGCCTAGCAGATACGCGGTGACTAGCTTTAAGCAGTTCGTCGCGGCGGACGGTAAATTTAAGCTCGCTTCAGAGCAGACGTGGAAATATAAAAGGGTCAAATGATCTTTTGCTAGTAGCCCAACTGCGGTAAATTTGACGCTTTGGATTTGGTCAAATTTAACAAGCGCCCGAGCGTCAAATTTAGCTCGTTAATTTTGCCTTTGAGTCAAATTTTACGCATCGCTTGCGGTCAAATTTAAAAGGAGCGGCTATGAGGCGTTTTTGGACGATAGCGATTTTTGCGGCGATTTGGACGGTGCCGTTATCTGCGGCGGGCGAAATTTGCCTAAAAAAGACTATCTATAAAACACAGGGCGACGCCGTGCCGCGCTACAAATACGAAACGAGCCAAGCTTACGACGCGAAGGCTAGAGCGCTAGAAAAAATCTACGACGAAATCAGCGATGAGGGTAGGCGCAGGACGAAAAGCATTGTTAAATTTGACGAAAGAGGTGAGCGCGAGATAGGCAGCGTTGAATACGATTGGGACTTTAGTGCTGGCAAATGGTGCAAAGCAGGGTTCTCAAAAATAGAGAGGACAAAGGACGGCGCGTTTGTTTTTATTGATACCCGCAGTCAAAACGGCAAGCTAAACCAAGGTCAAAAAACCGTCGAAAAGCGAACGGGCGCAACGGAAATCTCTCAAAATTTCACTCTAAAAAACGGCAAATGGACGCCGACGTATCTAATCAAAAGACTTTATGACGAAAATCACAAAACCACGCTCGTAGCGACCTTTGAGTGGAGCGCCAAGGCCAAAAAATGGACTCCGTACGAAAAATCTATATACCGCTATAAGGGCGATGTTTATGCGAGCTCTGAGGGCTATAAGTGGCAGGGCAAATGGGTGCCACAGACGAAGCATGCGGCTTTTACGGCTGCGGACGGAGCGCGCACCGAGATAAATTTTACGTGGAGCGAGGACGCGTGGCAGCCGCAGGAGAGGACGGTGCAGAAAATAGAGCCCGAGTTTAGGCGCTTTACCGATCTTAGATGCCGCTGGGACGCTGCAAAGAGCGAGTGGAACGGCTACTACAAAAACGTGCGAGAGGAGACCGAACAAGGTAGGCTAAAGTACTCCGCATCGTCGTTTTGGCAGGGGGAGTCGCAGCGCTGGGAGGTTGTGTTTGAAAACGAGCTTAGCTACGACGCGCACGGTAAATTGATAAAAAATCGCGAGATGTCTGATGGCGAGCGGCGCGAGTATGTCTACGCCTACGACGAGGCGGGAAATAACGTATCTTCGGCGCTTCGCGAGCCTGATGAGAGCGGCAAATGGCGCGAAACGCAAAAAACGGTAAACGTCTTTGAGCCGGACATCTTGGCGCGCGACGTCATGGATCGCGGCTTCATCGGCGACTACGTGGCTGCGGGCGAAAACGCGATCAAAAGCAGCAAGCAGTATTTTTTAGACGGCGATGAGTTTAAGCTAAACGAGACGCTCGAGTGGTTTTACGAAAAGTGCGAGCCGTCTCGCGAGTGAGCCGTGTATTGTTCAAATTTCGTGCGGCGACGCGATGATGTTTGGCTGTGAGGCGGACTTTGGCGTCTAAATTTGACGCGCGGCGGATGATGGTTTTTAAATAAAATTTAGGAGAAATATGCGAAATTTAGAGCAAATTTTAGCGTCGCTAGACGAGAGCGCGCAAAAGGTTTTGGTTTTAGGATGCGCAAAACACCCCGTTTGGGACGATGCGAACGAGGTTTTCGCGCTAGCTACGAGGCAAATTTTAGATAAAAGCCTAGGGTTGCAAAAGGGCGTGGATTATAGCAAAACTCCTAAATTTTATGGTGCCCGGCCGCTCGCGTTTATCGGCGTGCATGCGCAGATGATCGGGCGAAAAAGCATAGGATTTTTACTCACGAGTCGGCATCTTTTGGTTAAATTTGACGCGTCGGCTGTAAATGTCGATGAGGTAGCGGCTGCGTTTAGGCTCGGCAAGTATCTGCAAAACGAGCTGGAAACTCTCGCTTGGCAAGAGCTGGAAAAATGCGAATTTGAAATCGAGGACGAGATGAAAGTGGCGATGAAAACTGCGCTGGAAGCGGTCTTGCAGGCAGTTTTAGAGGAGGGCGTTAAGGCCGAGGAGCGCACGATCGCGGATAAAATTTTGGAGCTTGAGCTGGGCGAAGCGCTAAAAACGCCGCTTGACGAGACGAAGCTGCTATCAAAATCGCTTAGCGTCTTTAAGCCCGTCTCGCCGATACTTCACAGCCTTGACCGCTCGCTTTTTGGTAAGCCTTACGGCGTGATACTGGACGAGCGCGGACTTATTAGCCGCGAGCTGATGGAAGAGCCGGTTTTTAGCTCGTGGGGCGAGATCAGGGGCGCGCAGATCGAAGTAAAAGAGGATGCCGTAATAATCGGCGAAAAAGAGCATAAGATACCGTTTGAGCTAAAAAATAAAAAGGAAAATTTTGCCGAGTTTTTAAAATTTACGGCGGCGCTAAAAGCGTAAAATTTAAGCCGAATTTTCGTATAATCGCATAAAAACTAAGGAGAAAAAATGCTAAAAAAGATGGCTGATACGATAAGGTTTTTGTGCGCGGATATGGTGCAGCAGGCAAATAGCGGGCACCCGGGCGCGCCGATGGGGCTGGCAGACGTCATGGTCGTGCTGGCTAAATTTCTAAATCACAATCCTAAAAATCCAAACTGGCTAAACCGCGATAGGCTCGTGTTTAGTGGCGGTCACGCAAGCTCGCTCGTGTATAGCTTTTTGCATCTTAGCGGCTATGATCTTAGCCTTGATGATCTAAAAAACTTCCGCCAGCTAGGCTCTAAAACCCCGGGCCATCCAGAGATCCACACCAAAGGCGTAGAGGTCGCGACTGGGCCGTTGGGGCAGGGCGTAGCAAACGCGGTGGGCTTTGCTATGGCGGCAAAATACGCGGCTAATCTGCTAAATGAACCTGAAAACGCCGTCATAGATCATAAAATTTACTGCCTTTGCGGCGACGGAGACTTGCAGGAGGGCATCAGCTACGAGGCCTGTGCGGTTGCGGGCAACCTGCGCCTAGACAACCTCGTGCTGATCTACGACTCAAACAACATCACGATCGAGGGCGACACGAGCATAGCTTGGAGCGAGGACGTGAAGGCAAGGTTCGAGGCGCAGGGCTGGGACGTCGCGCGCATCGACGGCCACGACTACGATCAGATCGAGTTTGCGCTCGAGCAAGCCGCCGAAAAGGAGCGCCCGTATCTCATCATCGCAAATACCCGTATCGCAAAGGGCGCGGGCGAGCTAGAGGGCAGCCACCACAGCCACGGCGCGCCGCTTGGCGAGGAGATCATAAAAGCCGCTAAAATCGCAGCCGGCTTTGATCCGGAGCGTAAATTTGCTATTGGCGAGGACGTGCTGATCCGCTTCCGCGCCGCGCTAGAAAAGGGCAACCTAGCCGAAGCTCAGTG
The DNA here is from genome assembly GCA_963542985.1 of uncultured Campylobacter sp. Taxonomy (GTDB): domain Bacteria; phylum Campylobacterota; class Campylobacteria; order Campylobacterales; family Campylobacteraceae; genus Campylobacter_A. The sequence continues at coordinate 5,979 of CAUUAH010000010.1, forward strand.
GAACAAAAAGGTAGAAAATCTAAGCGGTGAAAGCAAAAATATGCTAAATGCGCTGCTAAATCCTGATTTTAGCAAGATAAATTTCCCTGATTTTAGCGGCAAAAAGCTAGCCACGCGCGACAGTAACGGCATCATCATGAACGAGATCGCGCGCGTGCTGCCGGGCTTTATCGGCGGTAGCGCGGATCTGGCTCCATCAAACAAAACCGAGCTAAAGGGCATGGGCGACTTCCCTAACGGCCGCAACATCCACTACGGCATCCGCGAGCACGCCATGGCCGCGATAAACAATGCGGTCGCTAGATACGGGCTTTTCTTGCCGTTTAGTGCGACGTTTTTTATCTTTAGCGACTACTTAAAGCCGTCCGCGCGTATCGCCTCGCTGATGAGCGTTAGGCACTTTTTTATCTTTACGCACGACAGCATCGGCGTGGGCGAGGACGGCCCGACACACCAGCCTATCGAGCAGCTCAGCATGCTACGCGCGATGCCAAACTTTTACACATTCCGCCCGGCTGATGGCAACGAAAACGCGCTTTGCTGGAAGGCTGCGTTAAATTTACGCGCTCCAAGCGCCTTCGTGCTAAGCCGCCAAGGCCTAGCTCCGCTTGAAAAAGGCGAATTTGGCGGCGTAGAAAACGGCGCATATCTGCTAAAACGCGCGCAGAACGCCAAAATTACGCTAATAGCTAGCGGCAGCGAAGTGGAGCTTTGCGTCAAAGCGGCTGAAATTTTAGCCGCTCGCGGTATCGGCGCCAACGTCGTCTCCGCGCCGTGTTTTGACCTACTTTGCGAGCAGCCGCGCGAGTACGTGGATAAAATTTTAGATCCGCAAACCAAAATCATCGCCGTCGAAGCCGCAAGCGCGCTGGAGTGGTATAAATTCGCGGGTGAAATTTACTCGATGAAGAGCTTTGGCGAGAGCGGCAAGGCGGGCGCATTGTTCGAATACTTCGGCTTCACGGCAGAGAAAATCGCGGAATTTGCGCAGGAAACGGCGAAGTAAAATCTAGCTTTAAATTCGACGGTTTTGGCTTGGGCTAGAGCCGTTAAATTTGAGGACAATATCGCTGTTTCGGTGCAAATTTAATGACTCTTGACGGGCGAGACCCGCATCAAATTTACACGGCTTGATCACGGCAAAATCAAATTTATAAAAAGGAAAAGTTTGCAAAACTATAGGCAAAAAGCAGGGCGATTCGCCGACGAAAATTTCATCTTAAATTTAGCTCGCGGTGCGGGTAAATTTGACGCGCAAAAAGGTGAAAATGAGCAAATTTACGCTCAAGATAAAATCAAATTTAGCGCGCAAAATTCGTTTAAATTTAACCAAAAGGCTGCGTGATGGAGCTTTCGCATATCATCGTTTTGGCCCTAGTTCAGGGCATTAGCGAGTTTTTGCCGATCTCTAGCTCGGCGCATCTCGTGCTGGTACCAAAGCTGCTTGGCTGGGCAGATCAGGGGCTTGCCTTTGACGTAGCCGTTCACGTAGGTACGCTCGCGGCGATACTTTTTTATTTTAAGGACAGGCTGGCTGGGCTCGCGTGCGATTTTTTCGCGTCTATCGCACGGCGCGAGAAGGTCGGCGACAGCACGCTCGTGTGGTCGGTCGGCTTTGCGACCGTGCCGGTGGGGCTTTTTGGCCTGGCGTTTAACGACGCCATCGAGCAGTACGCTAGAAATGGGCTCGTGATCGCGGCGATGACGATAATCTTTGGTATCGCGCTCTATGTCGCGGACAAAAAATCAGGCCTAAAAACCGAATACGAAATGACGATCAAGCTCGCTCTAATCATAGGTCTGGCGCAGGCGATTGCGCTGATACCGGGCGTTTCGCGCTCGGGCGTGACGATGACGGCGGCGCTGATGCTTGGCTTTAGTCACAACGCAAGCGCGAATTTCTCGTTTTTGCTCTCGATCCCGGTGATCGTGCTAGCAGGCGGCCTGGAGGCTGTAAAGCTGCTAAAAACCCCCGACGCGCTGCCTTGGAGCGACCTTGCCATCGGCGCGGCGGTTAGCGGCCTTAGCGCATATCTTTGCGTGCGGCTGTTTATGGCGCTGATCGCGCGTGTGAGCATGCTGCCGTTTGTGATCTACCGTATGATTTTGGGTGTGTTTTTGTTCGTGATGTTTTTATAAAAGTAGTCAAATTTGGGCTCAAATTTATGGTTTGCGGCCCAAATTTGCTTTGTAAATTTAAAGCGTAAATTTGACTAAGACCGGTCAAAATTTAGCTTTTCCAAAACCTCTTTTATCCCTGCGCTTCTACTCTCTACGCTATCTTCTTCGCTAAACATCCTGTGTTTGCTATGTTCAAAAGGCGGCAGGTCTTTAACGAAATCATAAATTTCCTCAAAGCTTAAAATCTTGCCGTGCAGGTCGTAGCCGACGTTTAGAGCTTTGCCTTTTACGTTTGCGATATTTGCGTGGATGTGGCCGTATAGCTGGATCGCGCCGTGGTGACCTGCGTTCCATTCGGCTAGCGGATAGTGAAAGAGTACGAGGCGAAATTTATCCTGCCCGTGCTGCACCGTTATCTCTTTGCATTCGCAAATTTCCTCAAACAGCGCGTTGCCGTCTTGCTTTTTTATAACTAGCAGCTCGTCTTTATGTTTTTTTATCGCTTCATCGTGATTGCCTAGCACTAGGACGTGCTTGCCGTTTAGCTTGCTAAAGATGGATATACTCGTCTCCACATCCTTGTGAAAGCTAATATCGCCCATGTTATAAACCGTGTCGCAGGGATTTACTCTCTCGTTCCAAAGGCGAATGAGCGCCCTGTCCATCGCCTCTACGCTAGAAAAAGGCCTAAAGCACGGATGAAATTTCATGATATTGCTATGTCCGAAATGCAAATCGGAGGTAAAATAAATCATTTTTGCTCCTTTAAATCCACTTCAAATTTCTCGCCGCTTTTTATCTCCATGATAACTAGGCGCTTAAAAAACACGGCACCCACGTCCATAGAAAAGACGTTATTCGCGCGCCTGGTTATCCTATTTTCCTCGCTTGCGACGTGCCCGTGAAATATCCGCTTGCCCGTATTATTACTCTCCCAAAATGGATCTATGCCCCACAGCACGTAGTCCTCGTCTTGTTCCTCTTCGCTTTTGCCGCCGTCAAAGGCTGCGTGAACGAATATACTTTTCTCTGAGCTCACGATGTGAGGCATATCGTTAATGAAATCTTTGAGCCACGAGAGCGCGAAGCTGTTTAAATTTCGCTTGTAGATCGACCTTTTGGTTTTATCGCCGCCGTTTCTAAGCCAAATTTGATGATCTAGCGTATCGCCGCCAAAATACCCATCCATCATCATTTTTTCGTGATTTCCCAGCACGTGGATCAGCGCGTATCCTTTTCTAACGAGCTCGGCGTATCTTTTGTATAGTCCAATCGTATCCTCGCCGCGGTCGCAGCTATCGCCTAAAATAATAACCAAATCCTTTTTGGTCAAATTTATCTTTTTAATCATCAGATTAAAAAGCCTGAGGCAGCCGTGCATATCGCCGAATACGAAAATCCGCGCGTAGTCGTTTTCGTTTATGTGTTTTATCTTTATCATTTTTGGTTCTTGCGTTAAATTTGTGGAAAATTTTTGGGTTAAGTTTTATAAGATTATGGCAGATGGGAAGGGATTCGAACCCTCGAAAGCTTGCACTTTACACGCGTTCCAGGCGTGCTCCTTCAACCGCTCGGACACCCATCTATGAAGTCTGGATTATAGCTAAAATTTAATAAGCGCAAACTTATATTTGAGCTTTAGCGCGTTTTACGGCGGCGTCAAATTTAGCGCACGTAGCGTTTTAGCGTCATAAAGGTGCGGGTTAGGGTGCAAAACCGTCAAATTTGCCGCCAAATTTAGCTTAAATTTGAGCGAATTTACCCGCGCTTCCCCAGAGCAAAAACAAACATCCTGCACGCCTCGCGAAACGGCTTTATGTGGCTAAGCATGCGCGCGATAAGCCCCCAGCGGTGTTTGTACATATTTGTCATGGTGCCGATTTCTAGGCACTTAATGTGCTCTTTGTCCCATGCCTCGACCTCGTCCGCGCCCTCTACGCTCATCTTAAATTTCACGTCTCCTTTCATAAATTTGAGCACGTCGTGCTTGCGCGCGTTTGATCTCGCGGCAAATTTATTTATCAAATCGGTGAGCAAGAGCCCCTCGAACCGCTCGCTCAAATTTAGCACAAACTCGCGAAATACCGCCTTTTCAAAATACATCGCCACGCCCTCTAACACGAAAACGAACTTCGCGCCCGCGTGCTTTCTGGCTAACTCGTCCATCCACGCGGTTTCTAGCATCGAGCACGCTAGGCTGTAGTTTCGCGGCGCTTTTGGCACGAGCTTATCGCGAAGGGCTATGACGTCTAGTAAATCAAGGTCGTAAAAGGTCGCCTCGGGGCAAACGGGAGCTAGCCGCAAAGGCCTGGTATCAAGCCCGGCGCCTACTTGAACGATGACGCCGGTCGGGTGCTCGCGGGTAAATTTAAGTATGCAGTCGTCAAAAAACCTCGCGCGTATCACCGTGCCGACCCTGCTTAGCGTCGAGCTGTCAAATTTGGCGAAATCATAATCTATCTTGCTCACGACGTCTCCTGAAAACTCGTCTTTTAGTATAGGCGTCGTTTCTTGGTTTTCCTTACTTCTAAAGTATAAATTTATGAGCAGCGTCTCGGAGACCGTGCCCTCAAATTCGATCTTTTCCATACGGCTTTTCCTTTTTATTTTGATAATCTTTATAGAAATTGTAGTGCAAACGGCTTTAAAAAAATATAAAATTTAGCGTTTAACTCGCCGTTAATGCAATGTCGTTTATAATACGGCTTTTAAAAACGAAAAAAGGCAAAAAATGAAAAAAATCCTCATCATCGCAGGCTCGTGCAGCAACGGCGGCGCGGGGCTGCAAGCCGACATCAAGGCGTGCGCGCACTTTGGCTGTTATAGCGCGACCGCGGTCACGGCGCTAACTGCCGAAAACACGGACAAGATCAAAAATATCGTTTCGCTAGATCCCTCATTCATCGCCGATCAGCTCGAGATGCTCGCGGCCGAGTTTAGCTTCGATGCCGTTAAAATCGGCATGCTATTTAACGAGCCTATCATGGACGTCGTGCAGGGTTTTTTAGAAAAAAACTCCGCTCCTGTGGTGCTAGATCCCGTCTGCGTCTCGAAAATGGGGCACAAACTCATCAAAGATAGCGCCATCGAGAGACTAAAAGAGCTGATGAAATTTGCCGCTGTCACGACGCCAAATTTGCGCGAAGCCGACGTGCTTTTCGGCGATGACTTTACAAATCTGCCGTGCGACGTGATCGTGAAAAAGCATATCGTCGCGGGCAAAAGCATCGACACGCTCTACCGCAAGGACGGTAGCGTGCAAAACTTTGAGACGCCGCTAGCCGACCCGCTGGTTATCATCGGCGCGGGCTGCACGTTTTCTAGCTCGCTAGCCTGCCTGCTCGCAAGAGGAGAGAGCCTAGAAAGCGCCATCCAACAAGCCAAAGAGTACATATACAACGCCATAATCACCGGCATCGACACGAATCTAGGCGTGAGAAAACTGCTAAATCACGGGGTTAAATTTTAAATTTAGCGTGCTTGACGCCGTAAATTAGACTAAGAATAAAAGAATTTGCGAGGATTTATGAGTATAAGCTACAAAGCGTCTTTTATTATTATTTTTCTAATCGCGGCGACGGCCGTCTACTTAAATTTATATGACGGACGAGAGTTAGCGCGAAACTACGAAAAAAATCGTATCGAGATTTTAGCATTGCGCGATTTTGCGCGCGAGATTAGGTCTCGCGGAGTTTGGTTTGACCTGCGCTTGAACGGAGCCCAGGTTGAGACGTTTAGCGCCGTGAGTGCCGATAAAAACCAAACCGCGAGCTTCATCCGCGTAGATAAGCGAACGAGCGTGCAGGAACCGCTGCGGATACTGGGCTGGGACGAACAGACTTTTGGCGAACTAAAAGCCAAACTAAAAAGCGCAAACGTCATAGGCATAAGAATTTGGGGCAACGAGGCGTTTGGAGGCGAGCGCAAGACGACGATTTATTATCGCAATGAGGGCTTTGGAGGCGCGTATTACGAGATTTTTGCCGACCTTTCGGACGAGATACTGCGAGGCGACAAAGAGGTGGGTTGCGACGATAGATTTCATTTAGACGGCGTAGCTTTGATTTATGACGGCGGGGCTACCGTGGATTTTATGTGCGTAAATAAAGACGGCAAAAATATAAAACGTAGATAAAAACCTAAATTTTAAGATTTACGCTTTAAATTTGAGTTTGGCGGCTAAATTTGACCCGAAGCGAGGAGGGATAAAATTACGGGCGGTTTTGTTAAATTTGACTATCGATGAGCTGGTTTCTCGGCCTACTCGTTAAATTTGGATACGGATAACGGCGGTAAATTTGACTGTTTATACTGATTGCTATTAATCAATTGCATCCCACGGCATTATACGAGCTATTTGGCTTCTTAGCTCGTCGGCTTGTTTGAGCGTTAAACTTTCCACCGAAGAAACTCTATAGAATAAATGTTTTCTTTTTTCACTATAAAAACTTGGGTGGGGGTAAATGGAAAATAATAGGTACGGCAAAAAGCCAAATCCTCGCTTTTTATAACCGTATCGCCGAAAATATATTTGTTTATGACGATCCTGTCGCTGTAAATTTCAATGTAGTTAAAAAATATGAGTTTGTATAAAAGCCTACCCAAAAACAAAGAACCTAGGATGCCCAGCATCTGCATCCAGCCTCTATAATATATCGCGGTAGGCAAGGCGGGCACGAGTAGGAAAAAGCTAAATCTGATAAAATCAAACATTACCATGAGCGGATTTCGACTATCTAGTCTGTAAAGTAGCTCCGGCTCTTTATTTCCTTTGCTTGGACTTTCGTTCATATCATCCGCCTAAAGTCAAATTTTAAATTTATCCAGCCTAGTTTTATGCAAACGGTGAGCGGTTAAAATCTTCAAGTTACGCTGCAACTCAAAACTTACGCCGACCTTCAAATTTGACCTAAATTTGCACTCAAATTTGCTTGCTCGTTCGGTCAAATTTAACTCGCAAACCCACCTAGTCGCCGTCAAATTTACCTAAAACTTATCTGTGCGTCGTCCGTGCCGTCTTCTAGCGAGATGTTGTAGCCGCCGGTATTTGGCGGGCGTTTATAGATATCTTGCGGGCGGATATCCAGCACCTCGTCGCTGAAAAACACGCATTCGCGCTCGCCAGTATCGACGTCGCGCACCCAGATTTTGCCGTCGTCGACGATCTCCTCGTCAAACTCTATCACGCGGTTTTCGTAGATCTTGCCCAGCAGTCGCTCGTGCAAGCGGTTCTCGCGCTCAAACTCCAGTTGCGCTTGCAGACACTCCGCCTCGTCGATGAAAATCGGCTCCAGCGCGATCTTGTCGCCCTCTAGTACGCACTCGAATTTCTCCAGCGTAGAGCAGTCCACCTCGCTGCCGCCCAGTCTCACGACGTCCTTGTTGCGCATGAAGTAGCGATTGGTGAGGTTGCCCATCAGCGCCTCGTACGCAGTGCCGCCGATTGCGCGTTTAAGCAAAAATTCGTTTTGAAACGCCAGCACCAGCTCCACCTCGCACTCGCGCAGGATCTCTTCGTTTAGCTCGGTGTTCTCGCTTAGCAGCTTCGCCGACTCGTCTAGAAATAGGCTAATAGGCCTTTTTTGCTTCATCGTTACGCGCTTTAAAAGCTCGGGCAGGAAGCTGTTTAACAGGAAGCTTAGCGCGCTTTTGTCGCAGCTAGCGGCGTTAAATATCACGATCTTGCCGCTATTTAGCAGCCCCGCGATACTCGCGTCGCCCGCAGCGCCATCTCCGTCGCCGTTTAGCGAGTCGTCGTTCATGAGGCCAAGAAACGGCGACATCATCATCGAGTAGTTGCGAAAATCATCCCTCGTGCGCTCGTCGCCGATGTCCTTGTAGCGGCTCGTCGCGTCCAAAAACTCGTCCGCAGTCGCTAAAAACGCGCGGTTTATCATTATCGTCTCGCGGGTGAAATTTAGCGTCGAGGAGTCGAGATTGTCGCAGATGAGGCTCAGCGCGTCTTTAAACTCGAGCATCTTTTCTAGGTCTTGCGAGAGGCGCAGTATCGTAGCGACGTCAAAGGTAAAATCCCGCGCGAGCGTGCGCACGTCGGCGTAAAAGGCGTCCGTGTAGCAGTCATTTAGCGGCGTGATTTTTTTAGCGAAAATTTTAAGCGCCTTTAGCACCTTAAAAAACTCCGTCGCGATGCTCGAGCCAAACTCCTCCCAAAACTTCTCCCTCGACTCCATCGGCTTTTTCACGCAGTTTTTAAAGTCCCGCGGCTTCATCGAGGCGATGAGATTTATCGGCGCGTCCAGCCTCGCGCCCACGCTCACGACGTCTTTTAGGCGGCCCGCTCTGTGCGCTAAAGCCTTGATTTTAGCGCTCTCGCCGCCTTTATAATCCACGGCGAACACCCCGTAGCCGTTTTGCATGCGGTCAAGCAAATTTGGATATATCATCGCCGTCGTCTTGCCGCTGCCCGTTTCTCCGATGATGGCCGCGTGCGTGAAGTCGCTAGGTATCAGCGCGCCTTTTTTCTCCGCGTTTTCCCGCGTTCTCGTAAATCCCATTATTTTTTGCATATTTTTCCTTGTCGGGGGCGATTGTAACGAAATTTGGTTTAAAGATTTAAATTTGACGTATCGGCGAGCGGATTAAATTTTAGCTGCGAGCATGCAAAACCCTCACCGCAAAAATGCTTGGCGTAAATCTAGCATCAAATTTGAGCCGGTAAACGGGCTAAATTTACTCGGCTTTTTTGCAGACGGCGGCCGAGTGCGTGAGCAGATCGTGTAAATTTAGCGCGTCCTTGCGGAAAAAACAGAGGCAAAGCCCTGCGATGCTAACTCCTGCGAGCAAAAAGCAAGCGTAGCGGAGCAAAACGCGTATGAAACCGAGCTTGCGACCGCTGCGCAGGTCGATGAGGTAGATGTTTTGCGAGCGGTAGCCGGGCGTCTGGGCTTTGATCGCAAAAAAGGCGCAGCAGATGAGAGCGACCGCGAGATTTGCCCCAAATATCGCGGTTTGGTTGCGTAAAAAGTCGTCTTTGCCGCCCAAAAAAACATAGGTCGTGAGGTAATATATCGGCATCCCGATCAAAAAAAGATCGGCGATAAAGGCCTTTGCTCGCGCGCCGATAGTGGCTAGCTGCGCTTTTTGCTTTGCCAAATTTACTCCTTTTTTTGCTTTGTTTTGGGCGCTCGTTTTGGATTTTTGAGCGTCGGATTCGCTTGCTAGCGCCCAAATTTATGCACCTCTACTTTGTTGTAGCGATTTACGGCCTGCTTTTATGCGTCGCCGCTTTGGTGCGGTAAATTTAGGGCTCGTTTCCGCGTGAGCGCCGCTTGCGCCGTCTTAGCCGACCAAACTTACTCTGCTCGTAAATGGCGCTTCGTTTGCTGCCAGATTATGCGTTTTGCCTGGCGTAATCTTTACGATATCTGCCGCCTTTGTTTGTCTTTATCTGAACGCCCGTTTACGACGATTAATAATTTTCGCCCCGCGCATTTTTTCATCAAGCCTGCTTACGCTTGATTTATTATCAGCTCCATAAAATTTATCAAGTGCTGGTTTTAAATTTACGGCGTTCATCTCGCACTAAATTTTAAATTCATAAATTTCAGGACACTCTTTTGCGGGCGTAAATTTGCCTAAATTTGACGGTTGCCGTCAATTGCACAAAAACGGCAACGTAAATTTAATCCAGCTCCGATCGCGACTTATAAAACGCAACGGCCGATTTTACTTTATCGTCAAATTTGTCGCCAAAATATTGCACAACCTAGTCAAATTTGATCCATGCTTGGTTTGCTTTGGTTGGCACCTGCAAAATCCATCCAAATTTCCATGGCTATATCAAGCTGAGCCGCGAAATTTACAAATTTAGTTACCTCTGCTGCCGGGCTTTATTGCTTTGCTTCCATCGGCGCAGAGCGGACAGTTTGCAGGCTCGTAAATCTCAAACTCAAAGTTGCCCAGCGCAAAAAACGGCTTGTCGTCGGGTAGTTTAGCGCCGGATTTTGCGACGCTGCCCTCTAAATTTGCGACCTTGCAAAAGCCGCGATTAGCCAGCGCCGCAAACGCCACGACCTTGCCGCCTAGGCTCTCGATCACGCGCGCGGCCTCCAGCGCCGAGCCGCCCGTGGTGATGATGTCCTCGCAGACGACGAATCGTTCGCTCTCCCTCACCTCAAAACCGCGCCTTAGGCTCATCACGCGCTCGATCCTCTCGGTAAAGATGAAGCGCTTTTTTGCCGCGCGAGCTAGCTCGTAACCTGCCAAAATGCCGCCTAGAGCAGGCGAACAGATGCTGTCAAACTCTACGCCCGATTTTTCGATGACGGCGGCCAGCTCGTCTGCTAGAGCGCCTGCTAACTGAGGATCCTCGAGTACTTTGGCGCTTTGCAAATAAAACTGCGAGTGGTTGCCGCTACTAAGCAAAAAATGACCCTGCAAATACGCGCCCGCATCCTTGTAAATTTTCTCTAAATCCATCGTTTTTCCTTTGTAAAATTTGAGCGAATTTTACCCTAAGCGCGCTTAAGCTACTATTTTTTGAGCCTTTGGCGGCTTGTGATTTTACGTTATCATAAAAGTACACCAAGACAAAAGCGGCTAGAAATTTAAATTTGGATAAAATCAATAAACATATTTTGTGATAGTAAGAAAAATGGACTAAATTTGACTCAAAATGATTATAGCGGTAAAAAATTGCACCAAAAAGCGCAAAATAGCTGGAGAATTTTGTGGCTCGTCAAATTTAACGAGCCATACGTAAATTTTAAACTTTTAAAAGTTCGCTCTCTTTTTCTTTTACGAGCGAGTCGATCTTTGACGTGTAGCTGTCGGTGATCTTTTGGACCTCGTCTTGTCCTTTTTTGCTCTCGTCTTCGGTGATTGTTTTATCTTTTTCTAGCTTTTTAACCTCGTCGTTAGCGTCTTTTCTGATATTTCTGATGCTGACTTTGGCTTTTTCGCCAAATGCCTTAGCGTGCTTTGCGTTTTCTTGGCGCTGCTCGACCGTCATCGGAGGGAAAAATAGTTTCACGCTCTCGCCGTCGTTGTTCGGATTTACGCCGATATTTGCCGCAGAGATCGCAGCTGTGATGGTTTTTAGCATCGGTTTTTCCCACGGCGTGATGCTTATGGTGCTCGCATCGCTCGTTAGTACGGTGGCGACTTGGTTTAGCGGGGTTTGGCTACCGTAATAATCCACGTAAATATTATCGACTATGCTTATATTTACCTTGCCTGTGCGAAGCGTGCTAAAGTCGCGTTTTAGACCCTCGATGCACTTATCGCTATGCTCTTTTTGTTTTTTGTAAATTTCATTCAGCATTTATATCCTTTACTAAAATTTTGGTCGTCGTTTTTCCGTTTACTTTAAGGCTCATTCTGACTTTATATCGATCGATCGGCTTATTAAATTTAAGCGTCATCTGTCCGTTTTCAAGCTTGACTTTTTTCGTTTTTTGTCCCGTCATCGAAAAGTAGCCGTGAGTTGCGTTTTCGTCGGTTTTGATGATGATTTCGCTGATTTTATTGTCTTTTGGATAGTCTTGCGGCAGTATCCATTCGGCTTTTAAAAATTTACTCGCAAGCGCAGACGGCAGGTGAGTACCGTTCATCGCAGGGATCCTGTCTAGTTCGTGCAGATCGCTATTTGCCGCGACCGCGCCCGAGTTTTGGCTCAGTATTACCTCGATACCGTGCTCTATCGCGACGTCGCGAACCCTGTCGTTATATTCGCCGAAAGGATAGGCAAAATAACGCGGCTTGTAGCCCATATTTTTTTCAAATTTGCTTATGCCGTCCTCAAAATCGTTTTTTAGCTTTTCTTCATTAAGTCCGACCATATGCAAGTGGCCGTAGGAGTGATAGCCGACTTCGCCGTATTTTTCCATCTCTTTGATCTGCTCGAAGGTCATAAAGTCGCCGTATTTTCGCGCGGTGGCCTCGACGTAGATCATCAGCGCAAACGGATATCCGTACTCTAAAAATACCGGTAAACCTTTTTCGTAAAAGCTTTTGTAGCCGTCGTCTACCGTTAAAACTACCCAGTTATCAGATACCGGCTCGCCGTTTTTGATAGCGTCCACGAGCTTTGAAAGAGGGATGATCTCATAGCCTTTTTCTTTAAAATAATCAAACTGCTCGCGTAAATTTTTAATAGAGACGTTGGTGCTCGGGTGTCTATCGTCGTCAAATCTATGATAGTTAAAGATATGTGCGTCTGCAAATGCAAACTGCGCCGCCGCAAACAATGCAAGCGCGGAAACTAATTTTTTCACCAATGCGCCTTATTTTTGCTCGCTTGCCGGAGCCACAGGGGCTGCAGGAGCATTAGGAGCTTGCGGAACGACTGCTTCTGGAGCCGCAGGTAGCGACGAAGTATCGATGCTATCTATGAGAGATTTACTGCTTTGCGTGTTGTAAACGTAGCTTAACGCTAGGGTGTTTAGGACAAATAAAACACCCACGACGAAGGTAAATTTAGCCAAAAAGCCAGCCGGTCCTTTTGCGCCAAATAGGCTTTCGTTGCTGCCGCTATAGGCGCCTAGGCCGATAGAGGAGCTTTTCTGAAGCAAAACGGCGATCGTCAAAACTACCGCGAAAATAAACTGCAATACCTGTCTCTTATACACATCTCCGAGCCCACGAGACTAGCGCTCAT
>CAUUAH010000011.1:0-17925 GCA_963542985.1 uncultured Campylobacter sp.
TACACGCGTAAGATCGTCGGCAGCGTCAGATGTGTATAAGAGACAGAGACCTACTAGCCTACAGCGGCCAGAGTGCGGGCGGGACGGTGAGATTTGACGCAAAGCCCGCTCGCGGCAACTTTTCGCTCGTAAAATCGGACAAAAAATTTGAAATGTGGGCAAACGACATCAGAGGCGAGTTTATCAACTCGATTTTTAACATCAAAAGCTTTGAGGGTGGCAGCTTTAAAATGCGCGTTTTAGGCGGCAGCACCGATGATTTCAAAGGCGAAGTAAGGCTAATCGGCGCCACGCTAAAAGACTACACGTTTTACAATCAGCTTCTGACGTTTTTAAACTCCGTGCCGTCCCTGCTTGTGTTTAAGACGCCGGACTTCGGCGCAGACGGGTATCCGGTGAAATTCGGCAAAATTTTATTTGAGAAAAAAGGCGATGTGCTAAAGTTTCTAGCCATCGAGCTAGAGAGTTCGAGCGCCGATATCGGCGGACACGGCACGATAAATCTCGCAACCAAAGAGATCGACGTGGATCTGGAGCTAAAGCTACTAAAGGACGCCAGCTCCATCATCGACAAAATCCCGCTCATAAATCAGATCGTGCTGGGCAAAGACCGCACGCTCTCGACCGTCATCAAGGTGCGCGGAACTCTGCAAAAGCCGCAGTACTCGACGCAAATCCTGCAAGACGCGCTTCTCTCGCCGTTTAAGATAATCAGAAACGTACTCGAAGCGCCGTTTTTGATATTTGAGTAAATTTGACGAGCTTCCAGGCGTCTGTGCCGCTAGTTTGCGGGTTAAATAAAGCCAAATTTGATACCCCGCGCAGCTCGCCTATGCCTTGCGCTCGCGGGCTCCTGGCAAATTTATCAAATTTATAGCAAAACAGCGCGCGGTTAAATACGGCAAAACGGTGTCTCGACACCAAAAACATAAAGCCTAAAATCGCAGCGTCAATAACCGCATAGCAAAAATTTCGCCATTAAAATAGACTAGACTCGCTGCGGTTTTCATAAATTTGTAATCTTTGCTAAAACCGCTAAAATCACGAGCAAAACGCCAAACGTCGCTGCGATATTTGGTGCCGCAAAGCCAAAATCGCGCCCGCGTCAAATTTGATAAAAACGGCGCCAAGGCTAGCAAGATAAACCAGGCATAGATGTAGTACGCAGACGCGCCAAACGCGCTCAAGGTAAAAATGCCCCCTAAAAATTAGCGCGCCGACCGTAGATTTTTGTATGCTTTTTACAAATTTACGGCTAGCTTTAACGCTCGGCGCTATCTTGCCTAGATTGCGGTTTATCGTTAAATTTTATCGCTAGCGGCTCGGGCGTTTTACGGCGTCAAATTTAGCTTTTGATCTCATCGTCAAAAAGCTCGCGAACGTCCACCCAAAAGCTTTCGGGCATAAAAATCGGCGAGTCCAAAATCTCCAGCAAACCGTCCTTAAAAGACAAAAACTCCGCGACTCTTTGGAGTCTGTCAACGGTTTTTATGCTCATGTCCGCTAGCCGCAGCACCTTTACGAGCTGCATTTTATCAGCCGTCCACTCGGCAAATGCCAAAAACCGTGAATCGTCCGAAAACGTAAAACACGCCGTAGCCTGCTCGCTAAGTAAAATTTGCTCAATCTCGTCGCTTTGGCTAAAATTTACGTTTTCGTTCTCGCTATCGCTTTCTTCGCGCTTCAAATTTAAACCCTGCGCCTCCGCGCTCGCGTAAAGCCGTAGCTCGCCCAAACTCGGCGCGCCCATGGCTATCTCATGGCCTTCAAATTCCGCGCTAAATTTACCGTCCGCGCTGCACTCTTTCGCGCTGTAATTCCAAGCAGAACCCATTTATTTCCTTTCAAATTTATTTAGTTCAAATTTATCCGCGCATTTGCCTTCGCCGCACAAATCTCGCGGTCTCACGGCTCAAAATTAGGGCAGTAAAAATCATCCGCTTCGCTCCAAAGCTCTTTGAGCGAGCGTCCGTCTATCTGTGGCGCGGCGTAGAGTTCTTGTAGCGTAGAGCTCTCGTAGCGTAGTAAAATACCGTTCGCCGCTCGCATTTGCGCCGGCCTCGTCCGCGCATCTTTGAAACGAGCAGCGATCCGCATAGGCGATGATCATGTACTCTGCACCTCGCAGGCGAAAGCTAAGCTCGGGCTCGCCGCCATCGACCACGCATTTTAACAGCATTTGCTCTATGGTTCCAAATGAAAATTTGGGCTTTTGACTTCTTTTTAAAATTATTTTGCCGTGTTTTTAAAGGTAGAAAATGCGTAAAATTTGCCGCATTTTTGGAGGCAAATTTAAAAATTAGCTCAAATTTAAGCAGCGAATTTGAGCTAAAATTTGCGGCAAAATCACCGCATCTCAAGGCGCATGAGGTGCATATCCTCGCCGCCCGTGACCTCGAGCTCCTGCGAACCGCAGGCTGGACAGGTGAAGTCGTTTTCGCTAAGCTCGCCGCTAAAGCCGCAGCTTTTGCACTCCACGGCGACGTTTTGCACTATGATCTCAAGCTCGGCATTTTCGCAGATAGTGCCGGTTTTATAGACTTCAAACGCGCTTTCTAGATAGTGAGGCTCGACGCCGCTTAGCCTCCCGATACGCACCTCGAGGCGCACAACCTCTTTCGCGCCGTTTGCGGCGGCGTTTTTCTCGCAGAGCGCGACTAGGCTTTGCACTATACTTAGTTCGTGCATCGGATTTCCTTGATTGCGGACGGAGCGGGTTTTATTTGTACGGACGCGCCTAGGGCGTAAATTTGATAAATTTTTCTAGCCGATTCTTGTGCCGTTTGAACTTCAAAAGTCAATGCGATTAAATTTAACCTAGCCATCTCCGCGCCTAGCATATTCGAGGCAATAGCTCGCCCTTTGGCGCTTCTAAAAAGCGCTTCGAGCCGTATGCGTTTTGTAAGATGACGCGGCCGTTTGTGGCGCCCAAGATCTCGCCGATCAAAGCCGCGTTAGCGTCAAATTTGCGCAAAATCTCAAGCGCGCGAGCTTCGTCTTTTTCATCGACGGCTAGCACGAAGGTGCCCTCGTTGGCTAGCTCGTACGGCTCAAAGCCAAACAGCTCGCAAACGCCCGTCACTTCGTCGCTAACCTTGATATCCTCCTCGCGAACGAGGATGTCTAGGCCGCTAAATTTCGCCCATTCGTTTAGCACCGCCGAGAGTCCGCCGCGCGTCGCGTCGCGCATACAAAGAGGCTTTACGCCGCCTTCTATCAGCGCCTTTACCACGCCTACTAGCGCCTTGCAGTCGCTTTTTAGCTCGCTTTGCAGATCAAGCTCCTCGCGGCTAGCCAGCACCACTGCGCCGTGTCTACCCACGTCGCCAGAGATCAGGATCTTTGCGCCCGCGCGCAGGCTTTTTAGCTCCACGCCCTCGCAGATGATCTTACCGATACCGCTCGTGTTGATAAAAATTTTATCGCATTTGCCGCGCGGCACGACCTTCGTATCGCCGCAAACTATCCGCACGCCGTTTTCGCGAGCGACGGCGGCTAGCGAGCCCAGCACTTGCTCTAGCTCGGCTATCTCAAGCCCTTCCTCGACGATTAGCGCGCAGCTTAGGTACTTTGCCTCAGCACCCACCATAGCTAGGTCGTTTATCGTACCGCATGCGGCGATCTTGCCGATGTCGCCGCCGTTAAAAAATATCGGCGTAACCACGAAGCTATCGGTGCTAAAGGCTAGTTTGCCGTTAAATTTGGGCGTCAAATTTGCCGAGTCGCCAGCATTTTCGCCTGCGTGAAAATCGCTGAAATTTAGTATCGCGCTATCGTTGCTCTCGCGTAAAATTTCATTGTCGAATATCCTAAAAATCGTCTCGTTTATGAGCGAGTTCATCTCCTCGCCACCGCCGCCGTGGCTTAGCATTATCTTGCTCAAATTTGCCTCCTCTTAGCCCGCGCTTTTGACGTCGCCGTATTTGTAGTATGCCGCGCATGCACCCTCGCTAGAGACCATGCACGAGCCCACCGGGGTTTTTGGCGTGCAGGCTTTGGCGAAAATTTTGCAGTCGAAGGGCTTTGCTCGCCCGCGTAAAATTTCAGGGCAGATACAGGCCTTGCTCTCGCCTTTGCTTTGCACGCTGCAGTCAAATTTGACTCTCGCGTCAAGCTTCGCGTACTCGGAGCGCAGCTTCATACCGCTTTGCGCGATCACGCCAAGACCGCGCCACGAAAAATCGCACGGCTCGAAAAACTCGTCTATGAGCGCCTTTGCTTTTTGATTGCCCTCGCGCGTGACGACTCTTGCGTACTCGTTATAGACCTCGTGCGTGCCTGCGTTTTGCTGGCGGACGAGGTTTAGGATGCCGTCCATCAGATCAAGCGGCTCAAACCCGCTAACCGCGATAGGCTTTTTATACTCGGCCGCGATACTCTCGTAGATGCCATATCCCGTGATCACGCTCACGTGGCTAGGGCCCAAAAATGCGTCGATCTTGACGTCTTCGTCGTTTAGGATCGCTCGTACTGGTGCGGGAACCGTAACGTGATTTATATGGAAAAATAGATTTTTTAGCCCGAGTTCTAGCGTCTTTTGGACTAAATTTGCGCTCATAGGCGTCGTCGTCTCAAACCCGATCGCAAAAAATATCACGCTCTTTTCGGGATTTTCCCGCGCGATCTTGATACAGTCTAGCGGGCTATATAGCGCCCTGATGTCGCAGCCTTCGCCGCGCAGCTTTTGCAGGCTGGTGTTTGAGCCGGGGACTCTGAGCATATCGGCTAGCGTGCAGAGGATCACGCCTGGCATCTGGGCTAGCTTGATAGCCTCGTCGATGCGGCTCCTTGGCATCACGCAGACAGGACAACCCGGGCCGTGGACGAAATTTATATGTTCACCTACTAGCTGCGGTAGGCCAAATTTCATGATCGAGTGCGTGTGTCCGCCGCAAATTTCCATGATATTTAGCGGTTTTACGCTCTCTTTTTTTATGAGTTTTGAAAGCGCTAAAATAAGCTCTTTATCGCGAAAATCATTGATTAGATTCACGCTTTTTCCTTTGCGTTCGGTTCGTTTGTCGCCGCTTGCATAGCGCCTAGTCCCGAGTCGCCTTCGTCCGCGCCGATTTGTCCGCTTTGCATATCTTTAGCGATTTGGCGGTAGATTTCGATACTCTCTAGCGCAAATTTCGTATCGATTTTTTCCATCGCGTAGCCTACGTGGATGAGCACGTATTCGCCCACGGCTACGGGCTCGGCGATGAGATCTAGGCTCACGCGGCGGCTCACGCCTAGAGTCTCTACGGTAGCGACGTTATTTTCGTCGATCGCGACCACTTTTGACGGGATTGAGAGACACATTATCTAAGCTCTTTTTTAAATTTTAAGAAATTTAGCCACTTCTCCATACCTTCGCCCGTTTTTGCGTCAAGCTCGATGACATCGACCTTCGGATTTAGTTTACGAGCCTCTTTGACGACTTTTTTGACGTCAAATTCAAAATGCGGCAACAGCGAAGTTTTGGTTATCACGATGAGATCGGCGGCGCGAAACATGACGGGGTATTTTGCTACCTTGTCGTCGCCTTCGGGCACCGAGAGTAGCACGACGTTAAAGTGCGAGCCCACGTCGTAGCTAGCAGGACAGACGAGGTTGCCTACGTTTTCAACGAAAACTATATCAAGGCCATCTAGCAGCAGATGATGAAGCCCCTCGTGCACCATAAAGGCATCGAGATGACACGCCTGTCCGGTCGTGATTTGGTGGGCTTTGCCGCCTGCTTTTATTATGCGGTCGGCGTCTTGGTTGGTTTCTAGATCGCCCTCGACGACGCCGATTTTAAATTTACCGCTTTTTATTGTAGCTTCAAGCAGCGTTGTTTTGCCGCTGCCGGGACTACTCATGAGATTTACGCATAAAATCCCGTGCTCGTCCAAATGAGCACGGTTGTGCGCGGCCTCTTCGTCGTTTTGGGATAAAATTTTAGTTATCACTTCAACCGTTTTGCTCTCGTTTAGCGCCGGATGAGCGTGGCCGTGACTATGCTCGTGAGCCGCGCCGTGTCCGTGCTCGGCGCCGTGATCGTGAGCATGCGAGTGAGTCGTGCCGTCCGCGTGAGTATGAGCGTGATCGTGCCCGCCCAGCGAGCATCCGCAATCTTTACACATTTTGTTTCTCCTTAGCGATTTTTGGGGTTATTATACTCTTAGATGTTAAAATCCCGCTTTAGTTTCATACCTTGCGGATATTATTTCGTTGCGTTTTATTTATATTTTGAGATTTTGCGGCGGCGGCGAGGCGGGTCAAATTTGGCTCAAATTTAAGCCGCGTCAAATTTGACGGCTCTGGCTAAATTTGACTTCAGATTAGCCTAGCCAAATTTAGCCCTCTTTGCCGATAAATTTAATGTCCGCGAGACTCTCCCGCGTTTGGTTTTTCTAGCACGATATCTTTGATGCGAGCTTTGCCGTTATCCATCACGCTGATTACGGCGGTGGCGTTAAATTCCATCATATCTCGCTCCATCTGCTGCGCCTTTTTAGGCGGCATGAAAAAGGCCTCGATGCCGAAATTTGCGGTATTATAATCAACCCTGCCAGCTAAAAACGTCCCGCCGTTAGGTTGCTTAAAGCTATATTTGTCAAATTTATACCTGCCGTCTTTATCTTGCTTTAAAACGGCGTAAATTTTTGTGCTGTGCAGCTGCTGCCTTTTGCTTAAATTTGAGTCTCTTTTATCCAGCTCGTAAACGCTCGCAAACCCGTAACTAAGGCGCACGTAATCGCCGCGAAACATATCGCGCGGATCGTAAAGCGTAGTTTGCAGCAAGATCTCTTTGCCAAAATAAATCGGCGCGTACGCATACGCAAGCATCGCTATCACGGCTAAAATTTGAAATACCGCGGCGGCAAAAATCAGCTTTAGTTTCATTTTGCGCTCCTTTTTTTAGAGATCCTAGACACGCCGAGCACAACCAGCGCAAATACCAAAAACAGCGCGCTAGCACTGACGTAATCGCCAACTAGATCCACATATCGCACGAACGCCACCCAAAAGATGAGCGCAATGCCAAATTTCATATTATTTTGCTTTATAAGAGCGACCGCGACACAAACGCCGATGAGCGAAAATACGCCCTCCTCGTAGCCTGCAAACGCGTCTAAGATAAACGGCAGCGCCACTAAAAGCGCTCCGACTATTGCGGCGGCGTACTTTTTAAAGTAAAACGCAAGCCCCAAAGAGACCGCGCAAAAAGCCATAAACAGCGCTCCAAATACGCTTTTAAAAAATATAACGCCGTTTAAAACATTTTCGTAGTTCTGGGCGCCATAAGGCCACGGACGCGAAAAATGCAAATCCTCGTAAAGCGACATATCAAAGCACAAGATGCCGGCGCCGCAGACGATGCCGATGTTTTTAAGGTAAAACGCGAGCTCAAATTTACCCGCCCTCTCAAATAAAAACGAGGCGCAAACGGCGAGCAAGCAGTAGCTAAGCGCAAAAAAATGAACGCCGTAAAACGCGTCGTCCACGCGCAAATCAGTCATAAAATATCGCTCGTAAAGCACGAAAGAGACGATATAAGAAAACACGCTCGCAAAAAGCGCGCCCGTAAGCAGCCGCGAATCGTCGCGCCAAAGCACGGCCGCACTAGCTACGATAAATAGCAAAAATCCGTGCGAAACGCCGCTAAACTCAAACTCCATCAAAAACCAAACAAGCCCCAAAATAAGAGCCTGCAGCGTGATGATGGACTTGCGCGTAGCAAGCCCGAGCGCTAGAGCTCCGACCGCCCAAAGCAGCACGCCGTTAGGCATATGCTCGCCTAGATGGTAAATTTGCGCGACTAAAACGATCGCCGCGCCGTAGCAAAAGTTGCCCAGGAAAAACAGCGTCGTAGCCTGCGTCTCTTTGCCGTTTTTCTGTGCCAAAACTCCGCTAAAATTTACCGCCGCGAGTATGCCAAGCACGATGATTAGCCTCACAGCGCGCGGCAGCTCCTCCCAGTTGGCGCCCACAAGCGTAAATAGCGAAAGCGCCAAAAACAGATACGCTACGAGCTTTAATATAAAGCTTCGCCGCTCGTTTGCGCCCGATAAATCTATATCGTATCTAGCTGCTATCTTGTGCGCCGCCTCGTCGCTTATCAGCCCGTCCTCTCGCCACTTCGTAAGCTCGTCAGCGAGAAAATTTTTATGAAATATCATCATTTTTCTACTCCAAGCATTTCATTATCCTGTGTCGCCCGGCCCAGTAGAGCACCGCATAGCCCGTAGCGCCTGAGATCACCGATGCGATTAGTACCGCGAGCTTATCTGCGTACGCGAACTCGTAGGTGTCGTGATAGGAGAGCGAATTTATAAAAAGACTCATCGTAAAGCCGATGCCGGTAAGTACGCAAAGGCCGTAAAACTGAGCCAGATTGCAGTATTTTGGTAGCTTTGCGAGCTTAAATTTGATCGCAAGAAAGCAAAAGCCAAACACCCCAAGCTGCTTGCCCGCAAATAGCCCCAGTATGACGCCTAGCGATACGGGGTGGAAAATCTGCTCCAGACCGATACCTTTTAGCGAGATGCCCGCATTTACGAAGGCAAACACCGGCAACACGAAAAAGGCGACGTAACCGTGCAAGTCGTGCTCGATCTGTTTTAGCATCGAGCCCTCGCCCTCCTTCGCCTTAAGCGGTATGAAAAATGCCGCCACGACGCCAGCTAGCGTCGCATGCACGCCTGATTTTAGCACGCTCACCCAAAGGATAATGCCCAAAATCACGTAGCAGGCTTTTTTATTTACGCCGGCTAAATTTAAGGCCAAAAGTCCCAAAGTAGCCGCTCCGGCAACTATAAACGATACTGCTGAGAGATGGCCGCTGTAAAATATCGCCATTATCAAAATCGCGCAAACATCGTCGATAATAGAGAGCGTCACGAGGAAAATTTTAAGACTCGCCGGCACCCTTTTGCCAAGAATCATGATAAGCCCCAAAGCAAACGCCGTATCCGTCGCAGTCGGGATCGCCCAGCCTTTTAGCGCAAAAGCATCGGCGTGGTTAAACGCGTAAAAAACGAGCGCTGGCATGACGATACCGCCGGCCGCACCCACGATAGGCAGCACGATCTGAGCGGGATTTCGCATCTCGCCCTCTACTATCTCGCGCTTTAGCTCCAGCCCTAAAAGAAAGAAAAATACCGCCATGAGCCCGTCGTTTACCCACAAAATAAGCGGCTTTTGCAGGCTAAATTCGCCAAAAACCATACCCATATTTATGCGTAAAAAGGAGTTGTAAAATTCGCTCAAAAAGCCGTTTTGAAATATCATCGCAAAAATCGCGGCAAGGATGAGCAAGATACCCGAACTCGCCTCGTTTTGGACGAAATTTTTAAAAGAAATATGTTTCAAATTTTAACCTTGAAATAAAAATAGTGATAAATGCTGATAATTTTAGCGTTAAAGAGATAAATGCGTGATAAAAGAGAGACTTTTGCGGGCAAATTTGATATGGTTTATCAAGCTTGCCCGCATCTTAAGCGTTACGAGCGCGGGACGGCGGCCTTGGTTAGTTTTGAAAATTTAACCCCTTTGAGACCACCCATTTTTTCGGAAAATTTCTCGATAACTCCGGCTTTACCGCGAAGTATCAGAGTCTCCAGGCAATTATCGTGATCTATGTGGACGTGAGTCGTGCAGGCGATGTGCAAATTTGCCTGATGCTCGATGTCCATCATTTTTACGACGAGGTCGTTTTGGTGGTGCAAATAAATGAGCGTCAAAACGCCGATGAGATCCTCGTCCGCGTCTTTCCAGCTGTCATTTACTATTTTTTCCCTAATCAGATCGCGAGTAAACTCGCTTCTCGAAGCATAGCCCTGAGCGCCTATTTTGTTGTCAAGTTCGTCTAATAACTGCTTTGGCAACGAGACGCTGAATCTTATGATGTTTTCCACTATCGCCTCCTTAAAGAAATTATTAGTTATTATACATCAGAAAACTTTAATTTAAATTAATGTAAGCGCGATCTGACCGATAGCTACCGAGGAGTCGTTTGACGAAAAGTTCTTATTTATGTAATACTTCTTACTTTTTTGCTTAAGAATTAAAATTACATTTTCGAGCAGGGCCTTATTTTGAAAAACTCCGCCTGCGAGCAAGACATCGTTTGACTGTGCGCAAGCCACGTCTGTTACGAGCTTTGCCAGCCCTTTTATAAAGCCTGTTGCAGCCGTTTTAGCATCATCTTTTAAAGCCCTTTTAAAGGCCTCTTTAAAGCAAATTTTGTCACTTCTGACTTCAAACTCATAGCAAGCGTCTAAATTTGCGTCATAAAGCGCCTCTAGGCTCATCCCCGCCTCCCCCTCGTAGCTAATGCTATCAAGCCCCAAGATCACCGCCGCAAACGCGTCAAAAATTCGTCCAAGCGAGCTGGTTTTAACGCAGTTTATTTGCTTTTCGTGCAGGATTTTTAGATTTTTTAGCTTTGCTAGCTCAAATTTAGCCAAAAACGCCTCCGCCTCGCGCTCTAAATCATATTTTAAAATCGCAGCATAAGCGATCTGCCAGATATTTTTCACGCTAGCTTCGCCGCCGATCAGTAAATTTTCGTCAAATCTGCAAACCCGCTCGTACTCTTTGCCGCGCACTTTTAGTATCTCTCCGCCCCAGACGCTCCCGTCCGCGCCGTATCCCGTACCGTCAAAGCAAAAGCCCAGATACTCGCGCTTTGCGTCCAGATCGTTTTCTAAAATCACCGATAGCAAATGCGCGTGATGGTGCTGGATTTGCGTAATATTTGAGCCCAAATTCGCGGCGTATTCGCGCGCCCATTTTAAATTTAAAAAATGCGGGTGCAAGTCGGCTACGATCTCGTCAAATTTTAGCTCGTAAATCTCGCTAAAAAGCTTGATTAGCGCGCAAAACCGCTCATAGGTCGCGACGTTTTTTAGGTCTCCGATATAAGGGCTTATCATCAGCTCGCCATCCTTAAAGATCGCAAACTGATTTTTTAGCTCGGCTCCGACGGCTAAAACAGTCTTTTCGCTCTTAAATTTCGTACGGATAAACTTAGGATGCACGCCGCGGCTAGTGCGGATAAAAATAGGCTCGCCGCCCGCCACAAACGCGATACTATCGTCGCTTGGCGAGTGGATCTCTCGGTCGTTATCTAGGTAAAAATCTATCACGCCGCCCAGCTTTTCTCGCAGCTCTTTTTCGTCGTAGATGATGGGCTCGCCCGAGACGTTGGCCGAGGTAGCGATCACGTCGCCCTCCAGGTACTCAAAAAGCAAAAGATGAACGCCCGTGTAGGGCAAAAATATGCCGATTTTATTTAGCCCCGGTGCTAAATTTGAGGGAACCGGCGCGTCCGGCAAGCTTTGCAAGACAACGATCGGTTTTAAATTTGAGCTTAAAAGCCGCTGCTCCTCGGGCGAAATTTGAGCGTATTTTTTAGCGCGAGAAATATCCTTGGACATCACGGCAAATGGCTTTTTAGGCCGCTTTTTTCGCTCTCTTAGTAGCCCTACCGTGTCCTCCTCTAAGCGGCACATCAGATGAAATCCGCCAAGCCCCTTTACGGCTAAAATTTTACCCTCGTTTATGAGCCGCGCTGCCTGCTTTGCACTTTCGTTATCTCGCGCTAAAACTCGCCCGAATTTATCTTTTAGAGCGAGTCCTGGCCCGCAGTTTGGGCATGAGACGGGCTGTGCATGATAGCGGCGATTTAGCGGGTTTTTGTATTCGCCCTCGCAAAATTCGCACATCTTAAACGCGTTCATCGTCGTGTTTGCGCGGTCGTAAGGCAGAGACTTGATAATCGAAAACCTCGGGCCGCAGTTGGTGCAGTTGATAAAAGGATAATGATACCTCGGATCTGCAGGGTCGTAAAACTCGCGCTCGCAGTCTTGGCAGAGGGCAAAATCAGGCAAGATAGGCGCGTGTTTTTTGGCTGATTTTGAGGCGACTATCTTAAACTCGTCAAATTTCGCGTCCTCTAGCTCGGTTTTTCTCATTTCGTCGATACGAGCGAGGCTTGGTAGCTCCTCATGCAGCGCTTTTTCAAATTTTTCTATCTGCTCGTCTGGACCGCAAAGCGTTAGCTTCACGCCCTCATCGTCGTTATAAATTTCGCCCGCAAGGCCGAATTTAAGTGCTAGATTATAAACGAAAGGGCGAAAACCGACGCCTTGAACCAGGCCTGAAATTTCATATTTAAAACATCTCTTCAATCAAAAACTCTTTGCTAAATTTGGCGTTTAAACCTATTTTTAGATGCTTTAACGTCAAATTTGCAAGCGTTTTGTTTTCAAAAAGCGAGCCGCAAAGCAGCGCGTTTTGCACGCCAAAATCCTGCTTTAGCGAGTCTGAAAAATCGCTCAAAAAATACGACAGCGACTCGGCGTATCCGTAGCTAAGCAGCCTAGCATCGACGCCTGCGAGCCTAAAGCTCATGCCGCTTCTGGCAAATTTAGCGACGTCAAAATGCGTTTTGTTTAGCATTTTAAAATCGAGCCTAGGCCCTTTTGCGCCGTTAAAATCGCTCGCGTTTTGCAGTAAAATCTCGCCCGATTTTTGCGCATCGCTATCAAATCCAAGCAGTGCTCCAGCCATACAAAATAGCCCGAAAAAGCCGTTTTGTACGCCAAGCTCGCCGCGCAGTAGGCTAAAGTTTTCACTGTAATTTTGAAGCAATCTCTCGCCGCCCTCCTCGCGCTTTATCTGCGCGTAAAGCTCATCAAAGCTAGCGGGCAAGGCGAAATTTAAGACGTTAAAATCATCAAATTTGGGGTAAATTTTAACTTCATCGTCTTTAAACCTGCTTAAAAATATCCTAGCTATCCCGCCGTCTGCGTCAAATTCTTTTTTTGCGAGATTAAAATTAGCTAGATTTTTATCCGCGGCGCCCTCCATCCGGTTCAAATTTGCGCGCGAATAATAAATCCTAGAGCCGCTAAAAATGTATCCATTTTCAAGCACCACGGCCTTAAACGGCTGCTTTTGCGCCTTTAAAGCGATAAAATTTACGCCCGTTTTAAAAAGCTTGTCGCAAAGCGCGTAGATGAAAATATCTCTAGCTGCGCAGACGTCAAAAAACCTAGGAGAGCTTGGGTGATTGCCACGGTAGATCGCCGTCGTTTTTAGCGTAATGATGGGCTTTTCGTAGCTTGCTAGGGCAACCTGCTCGGCTTCGTTTGCGATAAAAATTTTAGGTAAATTTTTAAGATTCGTCGGCATTAAAAGATTAAAATTTGCGTTTAATTCTGTGAAATTTGACGCTTCAAATTCGCCGCTAATATCTTTAAATTTAACGCTTTCGCCCGCGCTTAAATTTTTAAAAGCAAACTCCAAAAGCTCGCTAAAATTTATCTTCGTCGCGGGAGTAAATTTACCGTCTATAAAAACGCAAACGTCGCTAAAAACGCCGTTTTCACACTCTTTTAGCTCGCCTTTTAGATAGGCGCTAACGACGCTTGGCGTGATGTTTGAGAGGGTATTTACAGGCTCGCTTACTTCGCCTTGGGGCAAATTTTCGCTCGCGTAAACCCTTGAACCGCGCAAAAACACGCTGTGAGGCAGAGAGCTAGAAAGTAGATCGGAAAACGCCAAAAGCTCCTCTTGCGAGCCTTTTGCATAAAGCGTCGTTAAGTCTAGCTCCTTTTTAATGCTAAATTTTAACCCGCTTTTTTGCGCGTAAAATTTAAGAAAAAATGCGAAATTTTCGCTCGCGCAGTCAAACTCGTAAGCTAAAATCATATCGCGCCCTTTTTTGAAAACTCTAAAGCGATATCGCAGACGCTAAAATTTGCGATCTTTTCGTAGTTAAATCCAAGCTGCAAAAGCTCGTTTAAAAGCGTCTTTTCCATCAAATTTACGCCTTTTAGAGCCTGCGCGGAGAGCTCAAAGCTCATAGGCTCGATACGCTTTGGCACGATACCTAAAATTTTCGTCCGCGGCAAATCGCCCGCAAGCTCCATCAGCCGCAATGTTTCTAGCATCTCGACCTCGTGCGCGGAGCCGTTCCACGAGACGGCGGGCGGCATCTGCTCGTAACCGAAAAAATACACATCCCCCATCTCGCCGCCCTCGGCGCTGATGCAGTCTGCAACTATCAAAACATCCGCCCAAGCGATAACTGGAGTAAGCGCCATAGCTAGCGTGCCGCCGTCGATAAATCTTAGCTCCAAATTTGCGCCGTCTGCGTTAAATTTGGGGCCGTCGCTAAGAGCGAGGTCGCCGCTCAAATTTGACGCGTTAAATTTATCGTCCAAATTTAAATCAGAGTCAAATTTAGCCCCGAATTTAGGGCTAAATTTATAGTTTCGCTCCATCATTTTTACAAAATGCACCCCAACGCCCTCGTCGCCAAACATCACATTTCCGATACCTAGTACCAAAACGCGCATCAGTGCTCGTCTTTTACGTATTTGTAGCCGCTTACGATGGCGTCCATAGCTCCGTTTTTGCCTTTTACGGCGTTAAACACCGCCATATACACGTGCGCCACGACAAAAACCATGATGATCCACATGCAGATGCGGTGTATCGTGCGAACGTTAGCTAGACCTCCCATGAGCTCCTCGCACTGCCTCATCGGCTCGTAAAGCAGCCCGCCAAGCCCCTCGTGATAGACGTGGACGTAGAGTACGAGGCCCGTTAGGCAGATCAGAAAAAGCACCAGATAAAAGAAAAAATACGACACAAACTGAAGCGGGTTATAAACGCCCTTTAGATGCGGATGCGGACCTAAAAACAGGTAGTATTTTATCTGCGCTATCCAGACTTTGGGATTAAAAAAATCGATGATACTAATAACCTCTTTACGGCTGTATTTGTCAAATATAAATAGGTAGAGCTTGAAAATAAAGCACGCTATCAAGATAAACCCCGCGATCTGATGAGCCGCGCGCCACTTGGCGTTCATAAATAGCACCGGCTCGGTCGTAACCTCGGGACTAGCAAAAACATACGATATATAGTATCCGCTCACGACTAAAAACGTGATGGCAAAAAACCTGATCCAGTGCGTCGCTCTAAGCCCGATGGAAAATTCATACTCGCTTTTGCGGTCAAATTTATGCTCGCTCATAATCGCTCCTTTCACAAATTCGGGTTGATTTTGTATTCGCCCAGCTGCGTGCCGCGCGCATCCATCACGTGTACGGCGCATGCGATACAAGGATCATAGGAGTGGATCTTGCGGATGATCTCAAGCGGCTTGGTTAGATCTGCGATCTTTAGCCCGATGAGGCACTCCTCGTAGCTTCCGCGCACGTTTGCGGCGTCTTTTGGCGAGGCGTTCCATGTGCTAGGCACGACTGCTTGCCAGTTGGTTATCACACCGTCTTTTATGCGGCACCAGTGGCTGAGCGCGCCGCGAGGGGCGTTGCCTTGGAAATTTCCCTTATACTCCTTGCCGTTATCTATGACGTACTTAGCGCAGGTTTCTTGATCGGTTTTTAGATTTTCTACTAAGCTAGTAAAGGCGGTTAGTCCGTGATCGGCTACTAGCTTGGCCTCTAGCATCCTGGTTGCGGTTCTACCCAGAGTAGAAAATACCGCCTCAAGCGGAAGCCCGGTATCTTTTAAGAATTTATCAACGATTTTTACCACGCGCTCGTTGCCTTTGGCGTAGTTTATCACGATGCTAGCTATCGGGCCCACCTGCATCGGTTTGCCGTCGTAGCGAGGAGCTTTGATCCAGCTATATTTGCCCTTTTCGTCAAAGACCTTAGTGTCTACCTCTTTGCCGTGGCCATCTAAGGTTTTCATATCTTTTAGGCCGGTGTAGTTTGGCTCAGTTTCGCCGTCATACGGGTGCAGCGGGGCCGGGTTTTTATACCATGCGCGAGTGGCTTCCTCGGTGATCTTATCGCCGTCTACTTCGTAAACCTTACTGATATCGCCGTTTAGGATAGCGCCGCCCTGGATTAGATACTCGTTTCTGCCGACCAAAAACTCGTCGTAAGCGAACAAATTTGACACGCCGACGTCTTTTAGCACGCTAGGCTCGCTACCGTAGGCTTTAGCAGCCATGACGAGATCCGGATAATACGCCCTGTTAATAAAATCGGCCGTTTCTTGAAATTTGGTTAGATATTCGCCTAGTCTTGCAGGGTCAAGCAGATCCATGACGCAGGTCACGCCGCCCACGGTTAGGCTTTGAGGGTGCGGGTTTTTGGAGCCAAATATCGCCATCATCTGCGCTACCGTTCTTTGTATCCCTAGACACTCTAAATAGTGCGATAGCACGATCAAATTTTGCTCGGGCGTAAATTTATAGGTCGGATGTCCCCAGTACGCGTTTGCAAAAGGCCCTAAATTTCCTTTTTTTACGAATGCCTCGACGCGCTCTTTTACCTCCTTTAGCTTATCTGCGCCGGTCGCGTAAGGCGTGTCGCAGTATTTAAACGCCTCGTCGCTAGCCTTGCGTACGTCCGCGCTTAGAGCCGAGACCACGTCTACCCAGTCAAGGCCGTGAAGCTGATAAAAATGCACGGGGTGGTCGTGCATATAAAGGGCGTTGTTCATCAGCGTGCGCGTTAGCTGCGCGTTTAGCGGAGGCGTGATACCTAGCGCGTTCTCGACGGCCATGATGCCCGCGCGGTAGTGCGAAAACGTACAAACTCCGCAAATCCTCTGCATGAAAAATCCCGCATCCCTCGGATCTCGCCCCTTTACGACCTGCTCTATGCCGCGCCAGAGCGTCGAGCCCGAGTAGGCCTCTTTAACTACATTATTTTCATCTACGACGACCTCTATGCGCAGGTGGCCTTCTATCCTGGTTATCGGGTCTATTACTATTCTTTGCTCGCTCATTTTTACGCCTCCTCTTTGTCTTTAGCAAAAATGCTTACCGCGGCGTGCGCTGCTATACCGATACCTGCGAGCGCAAGTACTCCGATGCCGATTTTATCGCTGACGTTATCGGCGCCTAGGCCTAAAACGGTGTTAAATAGCCTATCTGCCATCGGCTCCTCAAAAGGCCCCATCGTATCCCAAAAATCAGGCTCCGAGCAACCTATACAGCCGTGACCCGCCTGCACCGGCCAGCTGGTGTGCTGGTTAAATCTCTCGCGAGAGCAGTTGTTAAATGTATAAGGGCCTTTGCAGCCGACTTTATAGAGGCAGTAGCCGTTTTTCGCACCCTCGTCGCCAAAGGTTTGCACAAACTCGCCCGCGTCAAAATGCCCTCTTCGCTCGCAAAGATCGTGGATCCTAAGCCCGTAAGCCCATTTTGGACGGTTAAATACGTCAAGTGCGGGTAAAGTGCCGAAAAGTATGTAGTGAAGGACGTTGCCCACGATATTTTTCTCGCTCGGAGGACAGCCCGGGATATTTATGACCGGTTTTGAGGTTACTTTTGATAGACCGACGGAATTTGATGGGTTTGGCTTTGCGGCCTGCACGCCGCCAAAGCTCGAACAGGTACCGATAGCAAATATCGCCGCGGCGTTTTCGCTCGCGTGCTTTGCGTGATGAAGTCCGCTAAGGCCCAAAGGACCGACGGTTAGATAGTTTTCCGTATCGCCCGTAGGTATGCCACCCTCGACTAGCAGGATGTATCTGTTTTTGTATTTTTCGATCGCGCTTTCTAGATTTTCCTCAGCCTGCCACCCTGCCGCCGCCATCACGGTTTCATGATACTCAAGGCTAATGTAGTCAAAAATCAAACTATCGATCGACGGCGCATCGGTGCGAAGCAAGCTCTCGCTGCATCCGGTGCACTCGGCCATGTGTAGCCATATCACTGGCAATCTATCGCTAAGCTCGGCCGCTCTAGCCACGGTCGGCGCCATAGACGCAGGCAGCGCCATAAACGCCGTCATCGCGCCCGCCCACTTCATAAAATCTCGCCTGCTAAATCCGCTTTTCTTTAAAGCTTCGCCGATCGATCCGTTTTTTAGAGTCGGAAGCGCGGCAAGCACGTTAAGCCTTTCGTTTATCCTAACTAGGACGTCATCTCTCATGCTCTCTCCTTGGGGCTGTCTC
>CAUUAH010000012.1:0-16968 GCA_963542985.1 uncultured Campylobacter sp.
ATGAGCGCTAGTCTCGTGGGCTCGGAGATGTGTATAAGAGACAGGGTTTTAACAATGTTGCGAAAATTTCTTTCGTAGCGGCTCTAGCCATCGGTGCAAACGCTGCCGAGAACGTAACGCTAAGCGGCGTAGAGGTAAGCAGCACTGGCGGCGGCTACGGCGTAGACGACGTAAAAATAAGCACGAGAAACGCAGGCATACTAAAAGACGTTATGCGCGATATCCCGGGCGTTTACGTAGGCGGCACGAACGGCATGAACCAAAAAATCTACATGAGAGGCGTGAGCGACCGCGGTCTAAACATCACGATCGACGGCGCTAAGCAAAACGGAAATACCTTTCACCACAACGCAGACCTCCTGATCGACCCCGATCTAATCAAGGCCATCGACGTTGAGGTCGGTGCGCGCTCTGTGGTAAACGGCGCTGGGGCTCTGGGCGGTTCGGTAGCCTTTAGGACGGTGGACGCTAGAGACCTGCTAGATGACGGCGAAATTATCGGCGCTAAAATTAAAACGGGCTACGCCTCAAACAACGATGAATTTTCGCAAGGACTCATGGTTTTTACCGCGCCCGTCGAGGGACTTGACTTTTTAGCCGCGATAAATCACAAAGGTTACGACTACGGCAAGAGCGGTAACGGTAAGAAAATCGGCGGCGACGGCAACGACCTTAGCTATCTTTTTAAGCTCGGATATAGCTTTTTAGATGCGCACAGGATATCGCTCTCTCACGAACACAACCACTACAAGGGACTTTATCCGTTGAGGGCGGAGTTTGGCAGCTGGCATAGCGCCGATGCCGACCGTAAATACGAGCGCGATACGACGACGTTAAAGTACGAATTTACGCCGAGCGAACTGCTAAATCTCGACGTAACTGCGTATCATACGAAGCATCAGAGAATTGACGCTAGCAAATGGGGCGTAAAAACTAGAGGCCTAAGCGCGAAAGCAAAAACCGCGATAGAGACGGGCGACGTGACGCAAACGCTAAGATACGGCGCGGAGTACTACCACAGCGAGAACTTTAACAAACCGCAAAACAACCGTCCCGAAAAAGTAAACAACTACTCGTTTTACTTAGAGGACGCGATCAAATTTGCAGGCCTAACCGTGACTCCTGGCATCAGATACGAGCGCCACGAGCTAAAGACATATAACGGCACGGGCGCAAATATCGGCGGGTACAAATACAAATTTGACGAATTTACACCCGCTCTCGCGCTTGATTACGAGTTTATGAAAGGGCTTGGGGTATTTGCTAGTTACGCTAAGGTGTTTAGAGGACCGGACGTTATGGAGTCTATGCTAGCTAGCGGCGCTAGTAGGGGTACGGCGCTAGGATACAGAGCAAACCCTGATCTAAAGGCCACTACGGGCGATAGCTACGAGATCGGCGGACGCTACAAGGGCGAGTTTAGCGAAACGGGACACGTTAGCTTCGTAGCTAAATACTTTAAAACCAAATACAAAAATCTAATCGTAGATAATAACGCAGCCGGCGGACGCATAAATCCGGTGCTTTATAGGATCAACGCAGGCGGCGCGGATATCGACGGCGTCGAGCTTTTGGCTAGGCTAAACCTCGACGCGCTAAGCCTTGGTGCTAGCTACACTCATCAAAAAGTAAGATATAAAGACCGCGTGAGAAACGGTAGCGGCGGCTACTACACGTCAAATATCATCGGCTACCGCGACCAGGGCGACAAATACACCTTTAACGCCGAGTATTCGATAAGCGCTATCGACACGCTTGTGGGTTATAATCTTATTTATTTCGCCTCGAAAGACACGACGAGCGCTGGCAACGACGCGGCCGTGCATATCCCGAGCTACGCCGTGAGCGACGTCTATCTCACTTATGCGCCAAGCAGCGGTAAATTTAAGGGGCTTGAGATAAACGCCGGCGTTTATAACGTATTTAACAAAGCCTACGTCTCGCAGTCTCAGAGAATAGCCGAATATACGGGCGATGCGAATGCGATCGACTGGGAGCCGGGCAGAAACTTTAAGATTAACGTATCTTATAAATTTTAATTTTTATTCTAAATCTGCACTTCTGAAGGGGGTTTAAATTTGAGCCCCCGTTTTCTACTTTTTATAAATTTACTCAAATCTAGCGTTGTTTCTTTTTGTTATTTGCAGCAAAGGATTGTTGCTTTAAATGCGCTGAAATTTACGCGGCTTTAGCTAAGCTAGTACAATTTACCGCATATCGCAAAAGGCAAATTTGCGGAGTTAAATTTATGAGCGCGCGGCGTCAAATTTAACGGATAGTTTTAAATTTGCATTTTCAAGATGCGGGTTTTTGGGGAGTAAATCTAGAAGCAAAAAAGCGAGCCGAATTTGACTCGCCGTAGCAAATTTAACGCCGAATTTAAAGGCGTTAAATTTGATGTTTTATATTAGCGTTTTCTGCCCATTCTTTTTAGATTGTCGCATGCGGAGGTGTCGCCGCTAAAGCATGCCGAGCGGTAGATACTTCTGGCTTTTGACTCGTCCTGCGCTACGCCTAGGCCGTGCTCGTAAAGCACCGCCGTGTTCGTGCAGCACGGTACGTCGCCTAGTTTGCAGCCTCTATCGTAGGCCGACATGGCGTTTGCATAGTCAGGCTCCTTGCCGTCGGCGTTTGAGCGGTAAAACTCGCCCAGATAGTAGCAAGAGTACGCGCCGCCGTTTGCGCAAGAGGCGCTATAGATTTCAAGTGCTTTGTTTGCGTCTTTGCTTACGCCAAGTCCAGTTTGATACATGTTGGCAAGGTTTGTGCAAGCGGGCTGGTAGTTGTTGCCGCACGCTCTTTCATAGTATTTTATAGCTGTTTTGTGATCTTGTAGGTTTTGATAGCTAATGGCAAGATCGTTGCACGCGGAGTAGTTGCCGCTTTCGCATTTTGGTTTTAACACGCCTATGGCACGCTTATTAAAGTCATAGTCCGGGTTGTCGCTAGAGAAGCTGCCGCCGCCGCTTGAAGCCGCGCACCCTACAAACAAAAGCCCGATAAAGGTAAGAAGTAAATTCCTCATTTTTTATCCTTTCCGTAGTTTTTAAAATTGTCCAAAGAGGTCATTTAGCGCTTCGCTGATACTAGGGTGGGTGAAAATCTGATTTTTAAAGAAATCAGCGCCCGCGCCTAGAGCCATTGCGATGGCGATCTCGTTGATAAGCTCGTTTGCGTAAACACAGTGAAACGCCGCGCCCAAAATTTTGCCGCTTTTTGCGTCTACAATCGCTTTTAAAAATCCTGTTTCGTTGCCGACTACCTTTGCGCCGGGGACTGCGGCTAGTGCGAGTTTTAGGACTTTAAAGTCCAAATTTTGTGCCGCGGCTCGTTTTTCGCTTAGCCCGATGCTAGCTAGCGGAGTCTCGGTAAAAAGCGCGCTAGCGTGAGGCGAGCGGTTTAGCGTGCTGCGTTTGCCGGCGCCAAAAAGCTTGTCAAAGACGATGCGAAAATCATCTAGGCTCGTATAGGTAAAAAGCTCGCCGCCGCGAACGTCGCCTACTGCATAGATATGCGGCTGAGCGGTTTGCAAAAACTCGTTTGCCGACACGTTTCCTTTGGCATCCGTTTGTACGCCGGCCGCGCTCAAATTTAGCTCCGCAGTCGCCGCTACTCGTCCGGTCGCTAGTAAAAACGCGTCCGCTTCAAGGCTCTTTGCCTCGCCGTTTTGGGTAAAATTTAGCGTGCTATCTTTTAAATTTTTAACTTCGCAACCTTCTAAAATCTCTATCCCTTGCGTCTGTAGCAGCGTTTTTACGCTATCTCTTACGTCATCGTCCTCATTTTTTAGTACGCCCGAGCGAGCTACGATGGTAACTTTTGAGCCAAACTCTGCAAACATTGAGGCAAACTCAAGCCCGATATACCCGCCGCCCACGACTACTAGGTGCTTTGGAAGCGTTTTTAGATTTAAAATCCCCGTGCTGTCGTAAGCAAAATTTGAACTAACCTCAAAGTTTGGTTTTTCATTAACCGAACCCGTATTTATAATGATCGTCGGCGCGGTAATCACGCTTTTTGAGCCATCCGTAGCCGCGACTTCGATGCTATTTTTATCTATAAATTTAGCCGTGCCGTTTATCACGTCGATGTTTGTGTTGCCGTCAAGCATAGCGAAATTTTTAGCTCTAAGCGCGGAAACGAGAGCGTCTTTTTTCTCGATACTTAGCGTGAAGTATTCGCCAGCGACGTTGTTATTTACGTATTGCGCTTCTTTGCTTAAATTTACTAGCTTTTTAGTCGGGATGCAACCGATGTTTATGCATGTTCCGCCGTACATCTGCGCCGATTTTTCGATCACGGCGACCTTTTTGCCTAAATTTGCGGCTTTTACAGCGAGAGTTTTGCCTGCTTTGCCAAAGCCGATGACGATGATATCGTAGTTTTTCATATGTTTTTTCCTAGTATGTAGTGCGTAGTTTCATTTACTCTTTTTATGTTTATCTTGTTTTTTTCAGCCCAGTTTTCGATCACGTTTAGCGCACCTGGCATTTTGCCCGCGTTTTTTATCTTAAACACATCCTCGCTGCCGCTCATCGCTACGAAGCCGCCTAGCGGTTTTAGATGGTCGTTTAGCGTGATAATACTGCTTAAATTTAACCCGTCGCAGTTGTTTAGTATGCGCTTAACCTGCGCGGCGGTCGCGTCGTTTTCGTTGTAGCCTAGTTGGTTTAAAAGAGCTGAAATTTCCATATTTTTCCTTTCTAGTTTATGCTTTTTTGACTTACTAAAACGCCCTCGATGAGCTTTTTTATGTCGCCGTCTAGTATCGCGTCGGTTTGGCTATACGCCTCTCCGCTGCGGTTGTCTTTGACCTGCTGATACGGGGAAAGCACGTATGAGCGGATCTGATGACCCCAGCCGATCTCGCTTTTCTCGATACTGCCGGCGGCTTCTTGCTGTTTCATTAGCTCTAGTTCGTAAAGGCGCGATTTTAGCATTTTCATCGCGGTGGCCTTATTTTTGTGCTGGCTGCGGTCGTTTTGACACTGCACGACGATACCTGTGGGCGCATGAGTGATGCGCACGGCGGACTCGGTTTTGTTTACGTGCTGGCCGCCTGCTCCGCCCGCGCGGTAGGTGTCGATTTTTAGATCTTTTTCGTCGATTTCTATCTCGATGTCATCGTCGATCTCGGGGCTTACCATCACGCTGGTAAAGCTCGTGTGACGGCGACCTGCGCTATCAAACGGGCTGGTTCGCACGAGGCGGTGGATACCGTTTTCAGCCTTTAGGTAGCCGTAAGCGTTTACGCCTTTAACGATAAAGCTCACGTCCTTTAGCCCGGCTTCTTCGCCCTCTTGAAAGTCCAGAGTTTCGACCTTAAAACCTTCCCGCTCGCAAAAGCGCAGATACATGCGGTATAGCATGCTCGCCCAGTCGTTGCTCTCCGTACCGCCTGCGCCTGGGTGGATAGTGACGATGGCGTTTTTGCCGTCGTCCTCGCCGCTAAGCAGCATAGAAATTTCTAAATTTACGATCTTATCCTCTAACTCGCCAGCCTCGGCAAAGAGCGAATTTATCGTCTCTTCGTCGTTTTCAGAGTTTGCCAGCTCGTATAGATCCTTTGCGTCGTCTACGGCGCTTTTAGCGTTTAGGAAGTTATTTAAGATATTTGAAATTTTAGTTTTTTCCTTGCCGATTGCGCCAGCTTTTGCGATGTCTTGCCAGAAATTTTGATCGTTTTCCATCTCCTCGATCTCTTTTAGGCGAGCTTTGATGCTCTCGGGCTTTACGACGCCCGCGATATTTTCTACTTTCGTATTTAGGGTTTTTAGAAGTTCCGTGTATTCGTAATTATCCAAATTTTAAGACCTTTTTTGTGCTTTTTGGCGTGATTATAACATATTTGTAAGAGTAAAGATAAAATTTGCTATAATCGCGCGTTAAAATTAAACATAAAGAAGAGAAAATGCAAATTTTAAGAACAGCAGAGCAGCTGCGAGATTTCGTCGCGGCAAACCCCGAAAATATCGGCTTCGTACCCACTATGGGCGCACTTCACGACGGACACGCTAGCCTCATAGAAAAGTGCGTAGTAGAAAACAAAACCGCGATCGTTTCGACTTTTGTAAACCCGACGCAGTTTTTAGCGGGCGAGGACTTTGAGAGCTATCCAAAAAACGAACAAAACGACGCTAAAATTTGCGAGGAGCTGGGTGTGCACGCGATGTTTGCGCCTGAGGCTAGGGAGCTATATTTTGATACCGAGCCGTTAATCAGCGCGCCTGAAAATTTAGCAAGCGTGCTCGAGGGCAAGACTCGCCCCGGACACTTTGACGGCGTGCTTCGCGTGCTAAATAAGCTATTTAATCTAACAAACGCAAAGCGCGTCTATATGGGTAAAAAGGACGCGCAGCAGCTGCTCATCGTGCGTAATTTCGTAAAGACCTGTTTTTTAAATTTAGAGATCGTACCTTGCGAGATCGTTCGCGCGCGCGACGGACTGGCGCTTAGCTCGCGAAACGCCTACCTAGACGAGGGGCAAAAGCTAGAGGCGCTTAAGCTTTCGCATTCGCTTAAAAAAGCCTCAAATTTGATCGCTGCGGGCGAGCTAAGCGCACAAACGATAAAAGGCGAGATGCTACAAACTCTAGAGCCGCTAAACGTCGACTACGTCGCGATCGTCGATAGAAATTTAAACGAGATCTCGCTAATAGAGCCAAGCAACACCATCATCCTAGTCGCCGCGTATGTCGGCAAAACGCGTCTGATCGACAATCTGTGGGTATAAAATGGGCAAACTTCACTTAGTATCCTTAGGCTGTAACAAAAATCTGGTGGATTCTGAAATCATGCTCGGACGCCTGCAAAACTACGAGATCACGCCAGATGTGGCCTTGGCCGACGTCATCATCGTAAATACCTGCGGCTTTATAAGCTCGGCAAAAGAAGAAAGTATCCGCGCGATCCTAGATATGCACGAAGCACGCAAAAAAGGCTCTTTGCTCGTAGTCACTGGCTGCCTAATGCAGCGATACCGCGAGGAGCTGATGAAGGAGCTACCCGAGGTTGATCTTTTCACCGGCGTGGGCGACTACGACAAGATCGATGAAATCATCCTAAAAAAGCAAAATTTATTTAGCCCGGACACCTACCTGCAAACAAGCGAAGAGCGCGTGATAACGGGCTCAAACTACCACGCCTACATCAAAATTTCGGAAGGTTGTAATCAAAAATGCAGCTTCTGCGCGATCCCGACCTTTAAGGGCAAGCTAAAATCCCGCTCGCTCGAAAACATCGTGAGCGAAGTAGAGAAGCTCGTAAAAAAGGGCTACTATGACTTTAGTTTTCTCTCGCAGGACAGCAGCTCGTATATGCGTGATCACGCGGTTAGCGACGGGCTCATCTCTCTCATCGACGCGGTCGAAAAGATCGATGGCGTCAAAACCGCGCGCATACTTTATCTTTATCCTAGCACGACCTCAAACGCGCTAATTGAGCGCATCATCGCCTCGCCGGTGTTTGTAAACTACTTTGATATGCCGATCCAGCACGCAAGCGACAAGATGCTAAAAATCATGAGGCGCGGAAGCGGTACGGCGCGAATCAAAGAGCTTTTAAATTTGATGAAAAAGGCACCCGGTGCATTTTTACGAACGGGCGTTATCGTCGGACACCCGGGCGAGAGCGAAGCCGAATTTGATGAGCTTTGCGCATTTTTGCAGGAGTTTAAATTTGACCGCGTTTCGGCGTTTGCTTACTCCAAAGAGGAGGACACGCTCTCGTATGAGATGGAGCAGGTGCCCGCTAAAATCATCTCAAAACGCTTAAGCAAGATCGAAAAGATCACTCGCGCCGCGATCGAGGCGAGTTTCGCGCAGGAGCTGGGGCAAAAATTTATCGTTTCGCTTGAGGGCGAAAGCAGCGAGGGAGAGATGTTTTACGCCGCGAAAAAGGCGCTCTGGGACAAGGACATCGACGGCGAAATTTTGATCAACGAAAGCGACGTGGAGCAGCTAGAAACCGGCGGTCGTTACTGGTGCGAGATCACGCAGGTAGCGGGCAGCCAGGCACTGGGTAAGATCACGGCAAAGGCCTAAAATGCTAAGCGCGCCCGTTTTGCATAAGCTAAAATCGGGGCGAAATCTGCTTGCATTTTCGCACGGCGTCGATAGCACGGCGCTTTTTTACCTTTTAGACGAGGCGGGCGTGAAATTTGACCTTGCGATCGTGGACTATAACATCCGCGCGCAGAGCAAAGACGAGGTCGCCTCGGCGCGAAATCTGTCGGCTAAGTTTAGCAAACTAATCTACGTAAAAAGCGTGCGGCTGGGCGCGTCAAATTTCGAGCACGAGGCGCGCGCGGCCAGATATGAGTTTTTCGCCGAGATTTGCCGCGAGCAGGGCTATGAAAATTTGATCTTAGCGCATCAGTTTGACGATAAATTCGAGTGGTTTTTGATGCAGCTTGGGCGCGGCGCGGGACTTAACGAGCTACTGGGTATGCAGGAGCTTGAAGCCCGCGAGGACTACGTGATCGCTCGTCCGCTTCTGGGCGTGCGAAAGTGCGAGCTGGAGCGGTTTTTAAAGAGGCGAAATCTAAAATACTTCACCGATGAGACAAATTTAACGGACCAGTTTAAACGCGGATTTATTCGCGCGAAATTTAGCGAGCCGTTTTTAAACGAATACTTTAGCGGCGTAAAAAAGAGCTTTGAGTTTTTGGCGGTCGATGCGTTAAGCTTAACTCCCGAAATTTCTAATCCCACAGCAAAAATTTATCTCGTAAAACGCGGTGCAAACGAGCTTCGCGGCATCGATCAGACGTGCAAGAGGCTAGGGCTCGTGCTAAGCGCCGCACAGCGAAACGAATGCGCGCGCTGCCTAGAAAAAGGCTTGGACTGCGTGCTAGGCGGCAAGGTAGCCGTGGGCGCGGGCGTAAATTTTATACTTGTAACGCCATATATCAAAGCGGCTATGGAAAAGAAATTTAAAGAAGCATGCAGACGGCTCTCCATCCCGCCGATAAACCGCGGATTTTTATTTGCTTCGGGCGCGGATCTTGCGCTATTTGAGGAGCTTTTTTAGACGTCTACGTTTTGGGTGAGAGCCTGCGATAAAAGATAGTTAAAATTTAGAAATACACTAACGCTTTCTTTGCGGTGGCTTTAGATTTAACGGCGCTAGACGAGCCGGCTAAGCATCCTACGAAATGAGATATCGCTACTTTATATTAAAAAGGCGACTTAAAACTCGGTTTGGTACATAAATTTAAATTTTACGGCCGGTAGTTTGAATGCAGCAGCGATATTTTAATTGAGCGGTTTGGTACTAAATATACCGCTCTAAAATCCTTAAATACCGCTTGCGAAAATATCGCGTATCCGCAAATATAGCTCGAATTATCGTGCAAAAGGCGTAGGCGTAAATATACGAAAAGGTAAGCGCCCCAAATCTCCGATAAATTTACGCCAGAAATTAGAATTCGGCGATAATGGCCGAGCGGTATTAATTAAATTTTGCAAGCAGTTATCATCACTCCCCGTACTTTTTCTTTAGATCGTCCCACGTCACCAGCGTGCGTTTGCCCTCTAGGCTGCGGATGCGCGTGACGTCTTGCATCATCTCTAGCACCCCCTTAAATACGCCGTTTTCATCGCGCACGGCCACGTAGTAGATGTAGATAAATTTACCGTGAAGCTCCAGCCAAAAGTCGATCTCATCGCGCTCGCCCTTGCGAAACGCATCGATGATCTCCAGCACGCTAGCTACGCTCTCGCGCGGGTGGCAGTTTTTCACGTCGCGCCCGATGACGCCGGCACTTCGCGGAAATACGCGGTGCTTGGTGTCGGTATAAAATTTCACGATCTCGTTTTCATCGACGAAGGAGAGGTCAACGGGCATATGCTTATAAATGAGGTTGATTTGCTCTAGCGTGAGCTTGCCAGTGGCGACGTCAAAAACGGCGTTTTTATCGCGGTTTGCGTTTGGATTTAGCCCGTATTTACTCATCAAATTTGATAGCTCTTTTAGGAAATTCGGATTTAAAACCGCTTCGTTTAAGTTGCCGTTTTGCAAATTTACCGCGCTTAAATTTGACTCGCTTTGTAAATTTACGTCCTTTAAATTTGCCTCCGAGCCGCTACCGGACTCCAAATTTAACGGATAAAATTCGCTCGGCTTTTCGATGAGAAAATACCCGATCTCGTCATCGCCTCGTCTCATCGCGCGAAACTCATCCTCGCTGATTAGCTCCAGCGACGTTGGATAGAGCGCCGCCTCCTCGCGTGCGAGCAGATCGAGTAGATTTTCGTAGATCTCGTGCTGAGCCGCGATAAACTCATCAGCCTTGCCGCCGTCTAGCAGTTCGCGTGCTGCGGCGATACTGTCGCGGACCTTGTTATCAAAGCTCCACATAAAGCGCGACGGGCGGTCAAAGCCCTTGTTTTCGAGCATCGAGTAGAGCTGGTGTTGTTTTCTGGCAAAGTGCGTCCTGTTAAAGCTGCCTAGTTTGTCGTAAATTTCAAGCCACTCGTTTTTGATAAATTTCTTTTTTAGCAGCTCTTTTGCCTTTGCGATTAGTTCGCGCGCGGCATCGTTTTCGTCGATGTAGGTGGCGATAGGGTGGTCTTTTGGCAGCCTGGGGCGCTCGGCAGTTAGGATACCGCGCAGGATTTCTGATAGCTCGGCGGCGTTTTCGTCGATAAACTCGCTCTTAAAGCCTAAATTTAGCAAATTTGCGCGCACGTTTTTAAAATCGGCCGGCGTGAGTTTCGTTAGCTCTGATTTTGCAGCTTTTCTTGAGGCGAAAAAATTTGCCGCTCCGCTGAGGTAATCCCTCAAAATCGCAGTGGCCAAGGCAACGGTGGCGTTGTTAAATTTGATCATTTTTTATCCTTAACTTAAATTTTAAGGATTATACAAAAAGCGGAGAGTAAAAACTTTGATTTATCTTAAGCTGTAAATTTTGACGCCAAAGGTCGCGTCGATCTTCTCGGCATCCTTACGCATTTTGATCGGAAAGTCGATTTTGACGATATTTTCGTAGTTTTGTAGCGCGTCCATAAACTCGTAAAATTTAGCAGGAGTTTTCATGGAGCCAGTTACCGTTAGATCATAGACCGAGATCTCGCCGTTTTTTGCGGCCTCTTTTAGCTCGCTTAGATTTACGTTCATAAAGTACCTTGAGGCAAATTGAGTAAAATTCTCTACGTCAAATTTGTTTTCAAGGGCGTCTAATACGGCCTTATCGTTTTGCTTTATCTCGTTTAGGGCTTTTGATTTGGCGTCGTAGAGCCTTTGCGTTTGCGCACTTGCGGCGATTTGCATGCGACTTTCGTATTTGACCTGCTTGTATTCTTTGATACTCGGTACTAAAAAGCCAAATATCATCACAAGGCAAGCGACTATAAAAATTAGAATATAGATGAGTAGTTTGGTAACGTCGATATTTTGTAGGCTTCTATCTTTACTCATTTTTATCCTCTAAGCTGTCGGTTTTATTTGTGCTGATGAAATTTAGCCAGCCGCTATCTAGTTGATAAAAAGAGGTATTTGACGTGTTAAAAATCGACTTTAGCGGCGTGGCGAGCAGCATGTTATATACGTCGCGGCTAGGCGTAGTACCCTTTACTACAAGCGAGTTTTTATCCATCGCGATCTCGGTTAGCGTGATGCTTGAGGGTACGAGATCGAGTAGGTTGCGCAGGCTTTGCTTTAGGACGGCGTTTGAAGCTGCGATCTCGTTTGCGCTATCCCTTCTTTGCTTTAAAAGTGCGGTGAGTTCGTCGGTTTGCTTGATCTGCTCTTTTGTTTGTTCTTGCTTTTGTCTTGAGATTTGGGTTTCGCTTAGTAGCGAGTTGCTTTTGAGCTCGACGACTAAATTTACTATGGCAAAAAGCAGTACGGACGTAGCTATAAGAAGTAGCCAAATTTTACTAAAAAGATCAAAAAACGGTTTTTTTTGGGGTTTTATGAAGCTATAACTAGTCATTTTCCAACTCTTTTTTCATTAGCTCAGTCATAGTTTTTAGCGTACTAACCGGATAAACGGCGGTCTTTACCAAAAGCTCGTTTTCTATATAATGTAAAAACGTAGCGCTCGTCCTCTCGGTAGCGTCAAAAATCACGATGTTTTCGATAAAATCGCCTTCATAAAGCGGATTTGTGTAAAATTCTTTAAGCGCTAGCGATATATAGCGGTATATGCTCATATCGCGTCCAAATATCGACACCGAGGCCGTTACGTCGGTGGATTCGGGCATATTTATATCATAGTCGAGGTCTGCAAACTCCTCTTCGTTGTCGTCCATTTTTAGCATTTCGCCAAGATCGTCCAGGCCGTCCATGGTGTTAAAGCTCTCGTCTACGTTCGCGATAAAATCGTCTATCTCGTCGCTATTTTCTTTATCAAAGTCCGCGCTATCGCTATACTCTTCATCGTTTTCTTTGCAAACGGCGGCGTATTTTACGCCATCGCTTGAAGTTATGCAGATGGTAAAACCCTCTTCACAAGAGTAGACAAAAAGGGTGCTTGCGGTTGGCAGATTATGCTTTTCGATCTCTTTTTGAGTTAGTGCGATTGGCGAATAAAGTACGTCCACGCCGATGTCTGTAAATTTTTCCTCTGCGGCTTTTACGTCTGAGTGCTTTGCGTAGATGAGCCAGTTTTTGGCAGGATTTATGCAGGTTATTTCTTTTGTTTTGATTCCTAGTTTTTCGAGATTGTCGGCATTTTTAGCCTCAAATGCACCTTGTTCGAGTGCATCGAAAAACAGCGAAAGATAAACCCATTTATACTCTTTTTGCAAATTTTTTATGTACTCGTTTGCTCTTTGGGAAACAGTGCCTGATTCATCTAGGTCAAATTCTGCTTTTATCGTTTTTAACAGCTTCGCGCCCTTGTAGGCCTCGCCGTAAAATAGGCATTTTTTGGACTGGATAACGGCGCTAAGATATAAGACGCTAAAAAAACGACGTATCAGCAAAGATTTCTCCTAAAAATTGCAATGCGTTATCATACCCAAAAAGCTATTAAGTTCAATTAAAATAGCTCTTTTTGCAGGGTTAAAAATTTATCCCTTATCATTTTGGCTTCTTCTTGCAGCGACGGATCGGTCAAATTTGACGGTTTGAGTAGATCATAGTCGCTCACGGCGATGTCGCACATCATGCGGATTTTGTCTAAATCCGCCTTATTTACCTTGCCTGATTTGCTGATTTTTTGGATATTTTCTAGGTAGCCGTTTGAACGGGCGATGTAGAGTGCGTATTTTTGCGAGATTTCGCTTTGTACCATCACGGTGTGAGCGAGTTTGTTGTAGATGTCTTTATGGTAGGCTGATTTTGAGAGCCTATAGGCGGTTTCATAGTCGCCAGTTTCGTAGTAAAATTTGGCTCCAAGCGCGTTTTTGTAAGATGGGCTAAGCGTGATAAACGAGATAAAAACGGCCGCCAAAAGCGCTCCGATAGATAAAACCACGGTCTTTGAGCTCATTTTTCCATCTCCTTTTTTATTAGCTCTCTTGCGTCTTCTAGCGCCATGTCCGTCACGCTAAAAGGCGGTGAGAGCGTGTAAGAAATCTTGCTAAAAGGCCTTGGGATTATCATTTTATCCCAGCTTTTTAGCTGCCAAAATTTACTCGCTTCGTAGTTTAAAATTTGTATTTGCGCATTTTGCTTTTGCGCGATGACGATCGCGCCGTCGGCTACGCTGTGATAGGGGCCGCGCGGGCCGTCCGGGGTGATGATGACGTCGGTGCCGCTTTTTAGCTCTCTAAAGCTTTGCGCGAGAGCCTTTACCGCGCCTTTTGAGCTACTGCCCCTGATCGCGCCGATACCGAAAAACGAAATCACGCGCGCGATGATCTCACCGTCTTTGTGGTCGCTTATGATGACTTTGGCGCATCTTTGCGGATTTTGGCCGTTTTTCCACCAGTGTACGTAGGCAAAACTCATT
This sequence comes from uncultured Campylobacter sp., assembly GCA_963542985.1. Taxonomy (GTDB): domain Bacteria; phylum Campylobacterota; class Campylobacteria; order Campylobacterales; family Campylobacteraceae; genus Campylobacter_A. The sequence continues at coordinate 13,901 of CAUUAH010000012.1, forward strand.
AGCGCCAGTCTGCCGTGCCAAAACAGCACGACGCAGGGCTCGTTCGTCAAATTTGTCTTAGAAAAGCTCTTTTTGCAGGTTAAAAATATAATCCAAATAAAAAAATAGATAATGCGCGGGGCTAAATTTATAAAAACGCTTCGTTTAAATTTGGCCCACAAGCTCACCGTAAAGCACCATTCTTTTTGGGTCGTTCACGCGCACTTTTAGCGTCTTGCCCAGCAGCTCTTCGCTGCCTGCGACTTGAACGAGGAAATTATTAAAGCTCCTGCCGGCGACGCCGCCGTTTGCGCGAAGCTCCTCAAAATATACGTCGAAAATTTTACCTTTTTGCGCCGCGACGATTTCGTCTAAAATTTCGTTATGGCGGCTTTGTAAGCGTGTTAGGCGGGCGCTTGCGACGGCTTCGTCGATTTGATTTGTAAACTCCGCCGCTTTAGTCATCGGGCGAGGCGAATACTTAAAGCTAAAAATTTGCTCGAAACGCACCTTTTCTAGCACGTCCATCGTGTCCTCAAACTCCTCGTCTGTTTCGCCCGGAAACGCCACGATGATGTCGGTCGAAATACTAACATCCGGGCACATCGCGCGCAGCCTGGCGGCTCGGTCTAAAAACCACTCTTTGGTGTAGCCGCGCTTCATCTCGCGTAGGACTTTAGTGTTTCCGCTTTGAAGCGGCATGTGCATGGATTTGCAAATTTTGGGATTTTGACTAAAGATTTCTAAAAATTTATCGTCCATGTGGAGCGGATGCGGGCTGGTAAATCGTATACGCTCGACGCCCTCGATCTCGCTGATTTTTACGAGCAGGTCGCTAAAATCGATCTTCTCGTGTGCGCCTGAAAATCTCTTGCCGTAGTTGTTTACATTTTGCCCGAGCAAGAAAATTTCCTTCGCTCTGCCCTCGGCGGCTTTTTTTACTTCGCGCAGGATCAAATTAGCTGGGATCGAGATCTCGTCGCCTCTGGTGTGTGGGACGATGCAGTAGGTGCATTTTTTATCGCAGCCGATCGAGATATTTATGTGGCTTTTATACGGCGAGCCGCGAAATTCGCCGAATGCATACTCGCTCTCGTCGTGATTTATGTCGGTGCTGATAAATTTAGGCGTCTTAACGGCGGCTGAAATTTTACTGACGTTTCGCGCACCGAGTACGAAATCCACGTAAGGCGCTCGTTTAAAAATTTCGCTTCCCAGATGGCTTGCCGTGCAGCCGCAAACTCCGATTTTGGCACCCGCTTTTTTTACTTTTTCAAAGCCGCCGACCTCGCTAAAAAGCTTATGTACGGGCTTTTCGCGCACCGAGCAGGTGTTGATGAGGATGAGGTCGGCCTCGGAGATGTCCTGAGTGAGCTCGTAGTCCTCTTTTTGCTTGAGCTCGGCGATGATGTGCTCGCTGTCACGGACGTTCATCGCGCAGCCTAAAGTCTGGATAAAGAGCTTTTTTTGCGCTGCGCTCAAAGGATGTGCACCTCGTACATGTAGTCGTTTTCGTCGAGTCCGTATTTTACGGTGCGGTGGTAGACGCTAAGGCCTTTTTCCTCGAAAAACTCGACCAAAGCGATGAGTTGTTTGTGGCTGTTTTCTCTGTCGAAATAGAAAATTTGTTGCGGATCTTTTGCAAATGCCGCTTCGATTTTTTCAAGAGAGATCGTTTTTGGTTTGGCGTCAAGTTGCGTTCTAGCGAGTTTTAGCTCCATTTTTAATCCTTTGAAATCTTTAATTTAATCTGTGAATATAGCAAATTCATCATAAAAAACGCATTAAACTTCTTAAAAGTATAAAGCTTGTATAATACCCCTCTAACTCAAAAATTCCCCCAAATTTAAATAACGGAGCAAAAATAATATGGAAAAAATAGCGGATATCATAGAATCTATCGCAAATGAAAAAGGGCTCGAAATCGAGGACGTAAAAGAGCGCGTCATAAGAGCTATTATCAATACCGCAAAGAAAATTTACGGCGAAAACTACGAATACGACGCGGTTATAGATAATGCGACCAAGACCCTTCATCTATATCAAAAAATCACCGTCGTAGAAGACGGCGACGAGCGCTTGGCTGAGGACAACGAGCACTTTTTAAGCATAAGCGAAGCCAAAAAAGTGGACTCTGGCGTAGAGATCGGTGATGAGCTAACCTACGAGCTATCTACCGACAACCTAGGCCGCACCGCTGCACAAACGCTTCACAAGGAGCTTGAGTATCACATCCAGCGCCTGATGGAGGAAAAAATCTTTCAAAAGTATCAAGACATGGTCGGGCACATGGTTTTCGGCTCTGTCACGCGCGTAGATAGCGAGGAAAATACATTCATCGAGATAGACGAGCTGCGAGCCGTGATGCCGCGCAAAAACCGCATAAAAGGCGAGAAATTTAAACCCGGCGACGTCGTAAAAGCCGTCATAAAAAGCGTATATATCGACAAATCTATGGGTATCAAGGTCGAGCTAAGCCGTACGTCGCCAAAATTCCTCGAAGCCCTGCTAAAAGCCGAAGTGCCCGAGATCAAAGACGGCCTCGTGCTGATCGCCGCAAGCGCTAGAATCCCGGGAGAACGCGCTAAAGTCGCACTCGTAGCCACCTCTCCTAATGTCGATCCCGTGGGCGCGACCGTGGGCACCAAAGGCGTGCGCATAAACGCCGTGACAAAGGAGCTAAACGGCGAAAATATCGACGCGATCGAGTATTCCGCTGAACCTGCGATCCTCATCACTCGCGCGATGGCGCCGGCGATCATCAGCTCGGTTAAAATAGGCGAGGATAACAAAGCCGTCGTGAGCCTAGTAACCGAGCAAAAGAGCAAGGCTATCGGCAAAAGCGGCATAAATATCAGGCTAGCTAGCATGCTAACGGGCCACGAGATCGAGCTAAACGAGCTAGGCGCTAGAGGCGAGAGCAAAGACGAAAACGCGAAGGATCTAAAGGCGCTGTTTGGCGATCTGTAGCGAAATTTGAGCCTTTTGGTCGCTTTGTTTCGGATGGTAAATTTGAGGCGCGGTGTTCGGGTCAAATTCTGTCTCTTATACACATCTGATGCTGCCGACGATCTTACGCGTGTAGATCT
>CAUUAH010000013.1:0-16840 GCA_963542985.1 uncultured Campylobacter sp.
TAAAATTTCTAGCAATAAAATCAAATTTACTATACTCTTACATTAAATTTATTCGAATTTTCCCGCGCGCCACTCATTTCACCCAAATTTTGCCTTTCTAACCTTGAGCTAACTACGCTAAAGTTATCTAAATAAATTTTTTTAACTCTACCCCTTGACAATTATCCGCTCAATGTTGTATAATGCGCCTAGCAATTTAAAGGAGAGAGTGCTAAATATGATAAAGATGAGCAAGCGAGATCTGATACTTGATTCTATCATTCAAGCTTATCTTAGCGACAACGCTCCGATCGGCTCTAGCGAGCTAGGTTCGCGCATGGCGATGTCGATCCCGGCCTCTACGATCAGAGTTTATTTTAAAAAACTCTCCGACGAGGGCGCGATCACCCAGTTTCACGTTAGCGGCGGTAGAATTCCGACGGCTGCCACGATGAGAGATTATTGGCGAGCTAGGTTAAATTTCGATGAGACGCCAAATATCGCAAATCCAAGCCTACTAAAGTTGCTAAGCGATAAATTTGAAATTTATGCGATGGTTTTTGAAAGCAAAACCCAAACGCTAAACGAGGTCTTAAATTTAAACAATAAATTTTTGATTTTGAGCTTTAGCGAGGACGAGATCGCGCTCAAATTTAACTCGAAGGTAGAGAAATTTTTGAGCAATCTCATCGGTATAGAGCTCGACAGACTCGAGCTTACCTGTATGCAGGTGGGCCTAAATGAGCTAAGAAATAAGATAGCTGAACTAAAACGCACTAAAATTCGCTTTTTAGAAAACGAAAAAGTAGCGCTTGAAATTTTCGGCGAGAGCTTTAAAAACGCGCTAAGCCCTAGTTTTGATATGATTTTTGACTCAAATTTAGTCTTTTTCGGCGAAAATTACCTAGGCATGAAGCTTGGCATAAATTATGAGGGCAAAGAGGCTAAAATGCTTTGCGCAGGCAGCATTTATAATGATTATGAAAGATTTTTAAACAACCTAAAGGAGGCGGCATGAACGAGAATGAAAACGTGGAACTTGAGCAGCAAATCCCGTCAAATTTTGACGAGAGTATCAGCTTTGAGGGCCTTGACGCAAAATACGTCGAGCTTCAAAAGCAGCTTGAGGAGCTAACGGATAAGTATTACAGAGCCAACGCGGACTTTGAAAACATCAAAAAGCGTTTTGAAAAGGAAAAAGCGGACATCGCAACGTACGCGAACGAGAAATTTGCGCGAGATCTGCTTCCGGTGATAGATGCGCTTGAGATGGCGGTAAATTTTGAAACCGAAGGCGACGAATACGCGGCAAAAATCAAAGAGGGAATTTATATAACGATAGATCAGTTTAAAAAATGTTTCGAGAAAAACGGCATCACCGCGATCGAAGCCAACGAGGACTTTGATCCGAATTTCCACAATGCAATGCTGCAAGTAGAAAGCGAAGACGTGGAAAAAGGCAAGATCGTGCAAGTGATACAAAAAGGCTACCTCATCAACGGCAGAGTTTTGCGCCCTGCGATGGTGTCGATAGCAAAGTAAAATTTGAAAGAAAAATTTAATAAAAAGGAAAAACAATGGCAAAAGTAATAGGTATAGACCTAGGAACGACGAATTCATGCGTAAGCGTGTATGAGCGAGGCGAAAGCAAAGTAATCCCGAACAAAGAGGGTAAAAACACGACTCCTTCGGTCGTAGCGTTTACCGATAAGGGCGAAATTTTAGTAGGCGACAGCGCAAAACGCCAAGCCGTCACAAACCCTGAAAAAACCATCTACTCTATCAAAAGAATAATGGGTCTAATGAGCAACGAAAAAAATGCGCAGGAGGCCAAATCTCGATTGCCGTACCACGTCGTAGATAGAAACGGCGCGTGCGCTATCGAGATCGCGGGCAAAGTCTACACTCCGCAAGAAATCTCCGCAAAAGTGCTCATAAAGCTAAAAGAGGATGCGGAGAGCTATCTGGGCGAAACAGTCGTAGACGCCGTCATTACCGTGCCTGCGTACTTTAACGACAGCCAAAGAAAAGCGACAAAAGAGGCGGGAACTATCGCTGGACTAAACGTGCTTCGCATCATAAACGAGCCAACTGCGGCGGCTCTTGCTTACGGTCTAGATAAAAAAGAGTCCGAAAAGATCATGGTTTACGACCTAGGCGGCGGTACGTTTGACGTTACCGTACTAGAAACCGGCGATAACGTGGTCGAGGTTTTAGCTACGGGCGGTAACGCATTCCTGGGCGGCGATGATTTCGATAACCGCCTAATCGACTGGCTAACGAGCGAATTTAAAAGTGACTCGGGTATCGATCTAAAAACCGACGTGATGGCTATGCAGCGCCTAAAAGAGGCTGCCGAAACAGCTAAAAAAGAGCTTAGCTCGGCTCAAGAAACGACTATAAATTTACCGTTTATCACTGCTGATGCTACGGGTCCTAAACACCTCACAAAGACGCTAACTAGGGCTAAATTTGAAGGTATGATCGAGGATCTAGTCGCTCAAACTATCACTAAGATAAACGAGGTCGTAAAAGATGCCGGACTTGACAAAAAAGATATAAAAGAAATCGTCATGGTGGGTGGCTCGACGCGCGTGCCTTTAGTTCAAGAAGAGGTCAAAAAGGCGTTTGGCAAAGAGCTAAATAAAAGCGTAAATCCGGACGAGGTCGTAGCTATCGGCGCGGCGATCCAAGGCGCCGTCATCAAAGGCGATGTGAAAGACGTGTTGCTACTTGACGTCACTCCGCTAAGCCTAGGCATCGAGACTCTAGGCGGCGTGATGACAAAAATCATCGAAAAAGGCACGACTATCCCGGTTAAGAAAAATCAGGTATTTTCAACCGCCGAGGATAACCAAAGCGCCGTCACGATCCACGTACTCCAAGGCGAACGCGAATTTGCCCGCGACAACAAATCTTTGGGTCAGTTTAACCTAGAGGGTATCCCTGCCGCTCCTCGTGGTGTGCCGCAGATCGAGGTCGAGTTTGACATCGACGCCAACGGCATCCTAACGGTCTCCGCTAAAGACAAGGCTACCGGCAAAGCCCAAAATATCACGATCTCAGGCTCAAGCGGTCTAAGCGAGGACGAGATCAACAACATGGTAAAAGACGCCGAGCTACACAAAGAGGACGACAAAAAGCGCAAAGACGCGGTCGAGGCTCGCAATCAAGCGGACGCGCTAGCGCACCAAACGCAAAAGAGCCTTGATGAGCTAGGCGAGAAAATCCCTGCCGAGGATAGAGAGCGCATCCAAAAGGCGCTGGACGAGCTAAAAGAGACGCTAAAAGACGAAAACGCGAGCAAAGAGCAGATCGACGCGAAGGTCAAAACTCTAAGCGAAGCCAGCCACAAACTAGCCGAAGCGATGTATAAAAAAGATGGCGCCGCGGGCGAGCAAGCAAACGGCGGCAAGAAAAAAGACGACGACGTCATCGACGCCGAAGTCGAGTAAAATTTAGCCCTTGTTTCGGCAAGGGCTTTAAGCTTAAATTTAAGGTTTCGGCGTTTTTACATGCCCTTAAATTTGCCTGCCCGTTAAATTTGACGGGCGGATTTTTATAAATCTCTAAATTCGTTATCTCAAATTTACCCAATCCAAATTTGACTTCAAGTAGTTTTTGACCCGCTTGTTTTTGCAAATTTGCCGCTCTGCCGGTAGATTAAATTTGACCATTTTCAGCACAATCCTTAACTAAAATCATCAGTTTGGACTACCGATTTAAATATAATCAAACAAAAAAGGTCCTAAATGTATCTATTTTTCCTGATCGTTCATATTTTGAGCGCCGTAGCCTTCGTCGGCTACGTATTTTTCGATGTTTGTATATTTCCGTTTGCCAAAAAGCACGTAGACGAGGATACGCTCGCTCGCGTCAAAAAAGCCTACACTAAAGGCAGCGCGAAGGTCTTTGGCACTGCGTTTTTGCTCCTTATCATCAGCGGCATTTATATGGCGAAGGATTATTTTGGCGGCGAGAATGGATGGTTCGGTAGCTCGTTTCAAATTTTACTCGCGACCAAGATCGGCGTATTAGGGCTAATGTGCCTAATCACGGCAATATCGCTCTTTTACGTCTATAAGCTTAAAAAGCCCGATCCCTTCGGCAAATACTCGCATATCATCGCTCTTGTTTTGTGCGTCATAATGATAATCATCGCGAAGGTAATGTGGAGGGTTTAGGTAAATTTGACCGATTGCAAGGCGCGATAAAATCGCCAAATTCTAAAGAAAAAACAAAAATATTTTAGCCGCCAAGGAGCGTAGCGGCTAAAATATAAAGCAGTTAAATTTAGCCCAAAAGCCTGTTAAACTGGCTTTGCAAGCTTGCGGTATTGTGCACTTGAGCTAGGATCGCAGCGTCTGCTTGCAGGTCGTTTTGTTTAAAGGCGCTTATATTTTTAGCAATGTCGTTATTTTGCAGCTGCGACTCGCTTTGCCTTAGTGCGACGTTTTTGGTTAGGCTTGCGTTGATGCCCGAGATTATGCCGTTTTGCGCAGCGCCGATTTCGCCTCGCAGAGCGTTTACGCTACCGATAAATTTACTCACGCTATCGCCGTCGCTCACGTCTATACCGCTAAAATCAGGCGCGTTTAGATTTACGCTCGCCGTGCCGTTGCCGGTTAGGAAGCTCATCTGCCCGCCAAATACGTTCTTGCCGTTAAAGCTCGCCTGCTGCGCGCTCTCTCTCATTGCGCCCACGAGCGCATCCGCCTCGCTTTTTATCATCTTTTGCTGGTTGGCGTTTAGGATGCCGCCGTTATATCTCACCGATAGTTCGCCGATGCGGTCGGCGCTTTGTGTGATATTTTCTAGCGTGGAGTCTGCGATCTGCAGGATACCGATAGCGTCGTTTGCGTTTGCGACGCCCTGCTCTAGCGTGGAACTTTGAGAGCGCAGAGAGTCCGCGATAGCAAGATTTGCGCTATCGATGCCGCTTAGAGCGCGCTGTGCGGAGATATTATTTAGGGCTTTTGCGCTGTTATTTTGGGCTTGTTCTAGGTATTGATTGCTTAAGCTTGAGTTTGCGGAAAAATTTCCCAGTTTCATTTGCACTCCTTTTAAATTTGACTCGATTTTAGCGAAAATTTGATTAAAATTTGCTAGCGACGAGCACAACGTCAAATTTGAGCGTTTTAAGCAAATTTACCGTCTAAAATTTACCTTGCCTCGAGGTTTTGTCGTGGCTTCGTTTTCTACCGCTTTTGCGTGGCTTTTATACTCATAGGCTTTGCCCGCGATAGCCGCCAAAATCGCAACCGCCATAAATATCCAAAGATAATACCTCTCCACGCCATCGTAGCTAGTAACCGCCTCAAAAACGAGCTCGCCTTGCGCCGGCACAAGCCGCCCATCTTTTATCATCTTGCGGATGTCTGCGCCGCTTATGTTTTGCCCGCGCGGATCATACGGCCGCGTCAAGATCTCTATGACGGCAGTATCCGCGATCTCGTAGACGCTAGAGTCTATGAGCTGCCCCGTCCCAAGCGCGTCAAAATAGTAAATTTTATCGCCGTTTGCGTAAACCGCGCCGTATACGCCGTTACGAACAAAGCCTATTTTGCGCCACTGCTCGCTCGTTTTTAGCCTAAAAAGCTCCGTATGGCGCGAGCCTAACCGCCTGCCGCTCTTATTTCTGTGCCATACTTCGCGGCTCTGCACGAAATAAGTCTGAGCGCCGCTAACAAAAACGCTACCCGCAAGCGGCGAAATTTCGCCCGCAAAAGGATCGTCCGCCGCGCGTTTTAGCTCGCCGTTTTCACGCTCCCAAAAGTAAATCCCGCCCTTGCCGCGAAAAAGCAGATGATAGGCGTGCGCGCCGGAGACGCCAAAGGGTAGCGAGTAAGGCGCAAATTCGGGCACGAACTCATGCTCGTCCGCATAAACCGCGCCGCTAGAAGGCTCTAAAAGATAGTGCACGCCGTTAAAATAAGCCGCCTCGTGCAGCTCAGGGGTAAATTTGACTGCGAGCCGAGAGCTTTTAAAATAGACGTTTCGCCCGTCCGTGACGTAAAAATCGCTAGTTCGTCCGCGCGCGTCTAGCACGTATCTTAGCGCCCTAGCGTCTGCGCCCTCTAGCTGCCTGCCCTCGAAATACACCCTGCCGCTTTCGCCGCCCAAAGCCACGTTTTCCGCCACAAAGCCAAAATCTAAAATAGGGGCTAAATTTACGCTTGAAACGCGCTGGGTTTTGTAGATATAGCTTTGCGGTTTATCAGCGCCTAGTATCGCGTACCTCACGGTTTGAACCATCTCGGTAAACTCGCCTAGCTCGTAGTTTCTCTCGCCTACGTCGCTGCAAAAATAGCTAATCTTTCCGTCCGTAAAGTATCCATTGCCAATCGCCCTAGTGCGAGCCAGATCTAGTCCGATCATAGCGAGATTGCCACAGTAGACGGCGTTTTCGCCCATGCCGACGTTTCGGCCGCGATAACCGCCGGGCGCAAGGACCTTAAATTTATCCGCACGCACGCCATTTGCCTCCGCTTGGGACGAGCGCGTAAATTTTACCCTGCGGCGTAGTGTAAAATTCGCTGCTACCTATCTGGGTAAAATCATTCTCCTCCTCGTAGCTAACGATATAAACCATAAAAAACACCGTAAAAAGCACGCTAAAAAGCGCAAATAAGCAAAGTAGTATAGGTTTTTTATCTTTCAAAGTGCCGCCTATTTTTAAAAGCTCTTTTTTTACCGAGCTCAAATTTTACGCAAAATGCCTCAAAATTTTAAATTTTCCTATCGCATGGTAAGCTAGCGACCAGATAAGGAAGCAAATGCAAATAAGCCGAATAATATCGGTAAAATCGCGAATCTCAAATCTGCCCGTAATCAAAGAAAAAATCACTCCGCCCGCGATACAAAGGGCAAGAAGCGTCAGCGAGATAAAAACCGCAATGTTTATAATTTTTGCCGTCTTGCTCCTGTTTTCGCTATTTTTAGCCAGGGTTTCAAGCAGGGTTATTCTATTTATAAAGCCGTCTCTTTCGTACTCTACGCGCACTAGATCGCCCTGTTCCAGACTAAAATCCGCCGAAAAAACGCCGCTAAATTTAATCCCGTCCAGCTCAAAACTAGCGCCGATGAACTCGTCTCGCTTAATCGTACGTAAATTTAGAGCGCTAACCCTGCCCGTTTTAGTTAATTTTTTCAAATTTGCTCCAAATTTTCGGCGATTTCTAAAACTTCAAAGTATTCGTTCTCTAACGTTTCAAGCTCGCTTTTGGCCGCTTCTAGGTCGTTATAAAGCGCGGTTAGGCCGATTTGCTGATAGATTTTAGGATCGCTAAGGCCGGCGTTTAGCTCTTTTATCTTGGCCTCTAGCGCAGCGATTTTTTCGGGGTGTGAGGATAAAATTTGCGTTTGTTTGTAGCTTAGCTTTGCGCCGGTTTTGCTCTTTTGTTTTTGCGCTTGCTCGGCTTCGCTTGCTAGGCTTGCTTCAAATTTACCAAGCTCGGCTAATTCGTCTTCTAGCTCGAGATAGACGCTGTATTCTTGGTGTAGCACCTCTATTTGAGTGCCCTCAAAGGCCCAGAGTTTGTGCGCGATCTTATCGACGAAGTAGCGGTCGTGGCTCACTATGATTATGGCGCCCTCAAAGCTTTGCAGGTAGTCTTCAAGGATGTTGATAGTTGCGATATCCAGGTCGTTTGTCGGCTCATCTAGTACGAGCACGTCGTACTCCTTGCTAAAAAGCAGAGCCAGCGCAACGCGGTTTTTCTCGCCGCCGCTTAGCACGCCGATGGGTTTATCGAGGAATTCTTTAGGAAATAGGAAATTTTTAAGGTAGCCATAAACGTGTATATTTCGCCCGCGCACCATGACGTGATCGCCGCCGTTTGGGCAAAAAGTCTCTATTAGGCTCTTGTCGTCATCTAGTGCGCTTCTAGACTGATCAAAGTACCCCACTCGCACTTCGCCTCGCTTGATCTCGCCGCTGCTTGGCTTTTCAAATCCGAGTAAAATTTTAATAAGAGTGCTTTTGCCGCTGCCGTTTCGTCCGACTATCGCGATGCGCTCGCCTTGCAGTACTCTAGCGTTAAAATCGCTAAAAAGCTGCTTACCGCCGATGGTTTTACTTAGTTGCTTGATCTCAAATAGCATTTTTTTGCGGTTTACGCTTTGCGTTTGATTGAAATTTTTGCTTGCGCGCTCAAGCTCAAGCCTAACGCGGCGTATCACGCCCGGGTTTTTCTTCGCCTCTTCGCGCATGGCTAGTACTCGCTCTTTGCGCCCTTCATTGCGCTTTAGACGCGCTTTGACGCCGCGACGCAGCCACTCCTCCTCGGCTTTTAGCTGTTTTAGCAGAGTTTCGTGAGATTTGGCCAGGCTGGCTAGGATTTCCTCTTTTTTAGCTAGATAGTTTGCGTATCCGCCGTCAAATGACGCCAGCGCGCCTTCCTCGATCTCGACGCTTCTAGTTGCCAGCGCGTCGATAAAGTAGCGATCATGCGAGATAAAAACTATCGTCTGACGCGAGCCTTTTAGCATATCTTCAAGAAATCTTACCATATAAACGTCTAGGTGGTTCGTAGGCTCGTCAAGCAGCAAAATATCGGGCTTTTTAAGTATCAAAGCGCCCAGAGCCACGCGGCGTATCTCGCCTCCGCTAAGGCTAGAAACAGCGCGGTTTTCGTACTCTTTTAGCTTAAACTCCTCCAGCACGCGCTCGATCTTACGCTCGATCTGCCAGCCGTCTTTTGCCTCGATAAATTTGATCAGTTCGTCTTGCCTCGCGTTTAGCTCTTTGTTGTGCGGATCGCGGCCGAGCGCTTCTAGTACCGCCGCATACTCATCGCGCGCATCAAATATCTCTTTTAGCTCCAAATTTAGCGCGTCTTTTACGGTAGCCGCATCGTCAAATTTGGGATTTTGCGCGAGCATTTCTACTTTTACGCTTCCTTGCACGATACGCCTACCGCTATCAGGCTCTAGCGCGCCCGCGACTAGCTTCATCAGCGTACTTTTGCCGCTGCCGTTTTTACCGATGATAGCGATACGCTCGCGCTCGTTTACGCTGAGGCTTACTTTGTTTAAAATTTCATTGGGGCCGAATTTTTTACTAACGTCGATAAGGTCGATTAGAGCCACGCGCGAGCCTTAAAACGAGATATGCATGCTAAGCGCGATGATGCAAAGCGTAAGCGCCATCGGCACGTATATATATCTGCCCGTAAAATACCAAAACGCACCTTGCTTTTTTGCCGCGCCCGTGTTGATCTCGTCCATGATCTCTTCTTTTTTGATAACCCAAAACCACGACACCGCGCCGATCACCGCGCCGATAGGGATGATGTAGATCGACACGAAGTCCATCCACGGCCCCCAGCTAGTTATGGCCTCCATATTTACGCCGATACCAAAGCATATTATGCAAAGCGCGATTAGCACGACGCCGCGCTTTAGCTTAGGAAATTTGTGCATTATCGACTCGGCTACGGCTTCAAACATATTTTGCAGCGATGTCACGCCGCCGAAAATCACCGCCGTAAATAAAATAATCGCGAAAATTTGACCGCCCGGCATGTCTTGTAAAATTTTAGGCAGCGTTACAAAAAGTAACCCGGGCCCCGCCGCAGGATCCATGCCGTAAGCAAAAACCGCAGGTAGCATAACAAGCGCCGCCGTCATCGCCGCGATCGTATCAAAGATCGCCGTTTTTTGCGCGCTATCGACGACGTCTTCGTCCTTTGATAGATACGCGCCGTAGACGATCATGCCAGAGCCCGTGATAGATAGCGAGAAGAAGGCCTGGCCCATCGCCGCTACCCATACCATCGGGTCGGCTAGCTTGCCCCAGTCGCTGTGAAAGACGAATTTATACCCGCCAAACGCCCCGTCTAAAAACGCCACTCTGATAGCTAGGATAAAAAATAGCACGAAAAAAAGCGGCATCATGATTTTGTTTGTCTTTTCGATACTGTGCGCGCCGAAAAATAGCGTAATTAACGTACCCGCAACGACGATAAAGTGAAACGGTACGACCGAATAGGACGAAAGCGCAAAGGACTCAAACCAAGTGTTCGTATCCACGGTCATCAGCGAGCCCGTGATCGCCTGAAATAGCGCCTTTAAAACATACGCGATGATGACTGCGTAGCCGATAGCGATACACATCGAGCCAGCCAGCGGTATCCAGCCTAAAATTTTACCGAAAGTGCCCCAGTTTCGGCTCTTCCACGCGTATTCGTACGAGCCTAGCGTGCCGGTTTTGGCGCGTCTGCCGATAGTGTACTCAGCAGATAACCCGACGTAGGAAAATATCGCGATAAAAAACAGATAAACGAGCAAAAACGCGCCGCCGCCGTTCGTACCGACCTTATAGGGAAATCCCCAGACGTTGGCCATACCGATAGCCGAGCCCACGCAAGCGATGATAAACGCCAGCGTGACGTAAAATTTGTTTTGTGCATTTGATATCCGTTTAGATTAAATTTTCTCAATTATACTTGATTAAGCTAATAAAAAGATTATGCCTGCTCGCCCGCAAAGCACGCAGCACCGCCTTAAAACGCTTTAAATTTATATTTGGATATAATCGCGCGTTATTTAAAATCCACGTTACAAAAGAGAAATTATGAATTTATCGCTCAAAAAGCTTACTATCCCGATATTTTTAGATATGTTTTTGCACTTCGTGACGCTCATCATAAACACCTATATGGTGACTAAGGTCAGCGTCCATCTAGTCGGCGCCATGGGCGCGGGCAATCAGATAATGGATCTATTTATGACCATTTTTAGCTTCCTTAGCGTGGGCTGCTCGGTCGTGGTCGCGCAGGCTCTGGGCGCTAAAAATATAAATTTAGCCAAACGCGTCATACACGCTAGCATCACGTTTAACACGATCATCGGCCTTGGTAGCGCGATTTTTATTTATTTTTTCGGTTTTGAGATTTTAGAGCTTTTAAACGTCCCAGAGCAGCTAAGAGCCGAGAGTTTTGGCTACCTGCATATGCTCGGTATCGCGTTAGCCTTTGACGGTATCGGCATGGTGCTAGCAGCCGTGCTTCGCGTCTATAACTTCGCTACCGCCGTTATGCTGGTCTCCCTACTCATGAACGTCATCACTCTTTGCGGTAATGCCATCGCGCTTTTTGGCTGGCTAGGACTGCCAAACTACGGCCTCTACGGCGTCGCGGTTTCGACCGTCGTCGGACGACTAGTGGGCGTTATCGTGCTATTTTTGATCCTGACTCGCTACGCCAAAGTTAATATTTTCTTTAAACGCCTATTTAGCCTGCCGTTTGCCATTTTGCGTAAAATTTTATCCGTCGGGCTTCCGAGCGCGGGCGAAAATTTACTCTGGATGGCGCAGTATATGGTGGCTTTTGGCTTTGTAGCGAGTATGGGCGAAGCCAGCCTAAACGTGCAAACCATTTACTTTCAGATCACGCTTTTAATCCTACTTTGCGGGGCCAGCATCAGCGTGGCAAACGAAGTCATCGTCGGCCACCTAGTCGGCGCGATGAGATTTGACGAGGCCTACTCGCGCACGTTTCGCGCGCTTCGCATCGGTTTTATAGCGAGCCTTACGGTCGTTTTGGTGGCGTATTTTGGCAAATTTGAGATCATGGAGCGATTAAATTTGACCGAGGAGCTAAAGGCCGTCATGCTGCCGCTTTTTACCCTTTCTATCGCGCTTGAGACGGGACGAACCTTTAACATCGTAATCGTAAACGCTCTGCGCGCGAGCGGGGATGCTAAATTTCCGCTGATGACGGGCGCGGTGTTTATGTGGGGCGTGAGCTTGCCGCTAGGATACTATTTGGGTATCGTGCAGGGCATGGGGATCATCGGCGTTTGGATCGGATTTACCGCCGACGAGTGGCTGCGCGGGCTCGTAAATACGTGGCGCTGGAGAAGCAGAAAATGGCAATCAAAACGCCTCGTGTAAAAACCGTTTGCGTAAAATGCGGCGAATTTGACGTCGCGCTAAATTTTAAAAAAGGCGTCAAAACAACCCGCCTAAAGGTCGCTAAAACCGGCGAGATCTCAGTCTCGCTACCCTTTTACTCCGCGCAAAAATATGCGCTAGAGTTCGTGCAAAAAAACTACGACTGGCTAAAATCGGCTCACGAAAAAACCCTATCAAATTTGCCGCGCGAGGATGAGTTTAGGCTGCTGGGCGAGGTTTACCGCATCAAATTTGAGCCAAATTTAAAGGGCGTAAATTTAAGACGTTTTGCAGGCGATTCGGAGATTTTTAACGGCTTAAATTTGAGCTCGGACGGGCTAGACCCGTACCTTTACGGCGCTAAATTTGAGGGCAAATTTGATGCTATCAAATTTAACCCGCGTCCTGATGATGCTAAATTTGATAGCTCGGACGGACGTAAATTTGACGGCGAAATTTACGCTGCGAGTTTAGCTGCACTAGAAAACTACAAAAAAGCTTTTGCGAGGCGCATTTACGAGCATTTTATAGCTAAATTTGCTCCAGCCGTAAACCGCAAAATAAATCGCGTTGTCGTTCGCAAAATGACCACTCGTTGGGGTAGCTGCAACTCGCGCAAAGGCTATATAAATTTAAGCCTAAATTTGATCGAAAAAGCCCCCGAACTAGTCGAATACGTCGTGCTTCACGAGCTAGCCCACCTCATCTACCCGCACCATCAAAAAAGCTTTTATGGCTTCATCGCAGGGCTTATGCCTGATTTCAAAACGCGAGAACAACGGCTAAACAAAAAATAATTTTAAATATGCTAAAATAGAATATTTTTAATTTAAAGGGAGATAATGAAAAAACTTCTAATGCTAGTTGCCGCGGTTTTTGCTCTGGGCGGCGATTTTGAGGACGGCGTAAAAGCCTACGAGAGCTCTAAATTTGTAACGGCTCGCGAGAAATTTGCAGCCGCCTGCGACGCGAACAACGGCCTAGCCTGCGCAAAACTGGGCGCGCTTTATCAGCTGGGCAAAGATATCCTGCCTGACACCAAAAAAGCGCTTGAGCTATACGAAAAAGGCTGCGAACTAGGCTCTAAAGAGGCCTGCTCGGGTGCCGGCGGGATATATGTGTCTAGCGACAAAGAAAAGGCGCGCGCGCTGCTAAATAAAGGCTGCGAGCTTGGCGACGGCTTTTCGTGCGCGACTGCGGGATCGTATCTGCTAGAGGAGAAAAAATTTAAAGAGGCATATGCGCTTTTTGAAAAAGCGTGCAAGATAGGCGATAGTCTCGGATGCCAATTTGCAAGCGATCTAAAACGCTCAAAAAGACTTTAATTTTACTTACTCGGGTTAAATTTAGCAATCAAATTTAACCCGATTTTATCTTTCTTTCCCCCGCAACGCTAACTTAAATTTACGAAAAGCAAAACAAAAAACTAGGCTAAATTTTAAGAGATAGTAATGGTCGCAGAATAAAAAGCGCAGGCTTTAAGCGCCTACGCCGACTCTCTTTTCCGCTTTATTTTGTATCCATTGAAACGCAAACAGCGCCGCGTAAAGCGAGACTCCGATCGCGTAAGAAATATATTCGTTGACGATAAAAGGGATGTATTTAGCGCACATATTTGGCACCAAGGTTAGCGGCACTACGCATAAAAGCAGCGCGCGCTCGAGCATGCTTACGCGTTTAACAAAATACCCCTGAAGTGCCGAAGAAAAGGCAAACATACCCACTAGCGCCGTACCGAAAATCAGCGCCATCTCGAGCGGATTTGTTATCCACACTATACCTTTGGCGTCGTTCGGGTTGGCGGCGTTTACGCTCTCTATCAAAAGCAGTTTGTTGTTAAACACGAACGAAAACGGCAAAATCGTCGTGCGCAGGTCATAAAAAAAGCCCTGCACGCCCACAGTTACGGGGTTTGCCTTGGCGATACCGGCCGCAGCGTATGCCGCGATACCGACCGGAGGCGTATCGTCTGCTAGGATACCGAAATAAAAGACGAAAAGATGCACGGCGATAGCCGGTATGAGAAAGCCGTTTTTGTGCGCCAAAAACAAAATCACCGGCGCGACTAGCGAGCTAACGACGATGTAGTTTGCCGTCGTCGGCAAGCCCATGCCTAGTATCAGCGACATTATCGCAGTGAGAAAGAGGATGAGCACGATGTTGTTTCCGGCTAAATTTTCCACGACTTCAGATAGCACTTGACCGACGCCCGTTAGCGAGATCGAGCCCACGATGATGCCCGCTAGACCCGTAGCTATCGCGATCGTAGTCATGCTTTTAGCCGCTGTCACCATCGCCCAAAATATATCCGCAAAGCCGATGATAAAGTCCTCTTTGCCGACGTCCTCGCCGTGAGCCATTTTTTTAACCGGCTCTTGAAAAAGGATGATCAAAAATAGCACGCAAATAGCATTAAAAGCCGCCGAAATCGGCGATTCGTTTGCGATTAGCAATGTATAAAGCAAAACCAAAATCGGGATAAGATAGTGCAGACCGCTCACGAAAATTTTAAGCTTAGATACGCCGGCGCACTGTTTCATGCCTTTTAGTCCTAGCTTACAGCTCTCAAGGTGCACGATGAAAAACAGCGACAAGTAGCACACGAACGCGGGAATCACGGCCGCGATCATGACGTTTGTATAGCTAAGGCCCAAAAACTCGGCGATGATAAAGGCCGCCGCGCCCATGATAGGCGGCATCAGCTGTCCGTTTACGCCCGCGGCCACCTCGATAGCGCCGGCTTTGGTGCTAGTTAGTCCCGCCTTTTTCATCAGCGGGATCGTAAAGGTGCCCACCGTCACGACGTTTGCCGTGGAGCTACCGCTCACCATGCCGGTTAGTCCTGACGCGATAACCGAGGCTTTCGCCGGTCCGCCTCTAAATTTACCCAGCAATGCAAAGGCTAAATTTATAAAGTACTGCCCCGCCCCCGCGCGCTCTAGTAGCGAACCGAACAATACGAAAAGATAGATAAAACTCACGCTAACGCCAAGCGGCACGCCAAAAACGCCCTCGGTCGTAAGATACATGTGGCCTGCTAGCTTATTTAGGCTGGCGCCCTGGTGCGCGATGATGTCGGGCATGTATTGGCCGAAATAATCATACGCTAAAAATATCGCCGCAATGATAGGAAGTGCCGGACCGATGATCCTGCGACCCGCCTCAAACAGCACGACCACGGCGACGCAGGCCACGGCGATATCAAAGCTCGTGTAGTCTCCGGGACGCTGCGCTAGTGCATAAAACTCTATGAGCGGGTAGAGCGCGGCTAGCGTACCTACAACGCAGAGTGCGATGTCGTAAAACGGCAGGCAGGAGTGGGCTTTTTTGTGAATTTTGAGAGGATAGAGCAAAAACAGCAGACAAATAGCAAACGCAAGGTGCGCCGAGCGCGACATCGTCGTGTTCATCGGAAAATACGCGATATAAAGCTGAAAAACCGACCACGCAAAGCAGATAATGCTCGTGAAATATATATAAAAGCTCGAGTTTATCTCGCGCGTCTTTACCTCGACGAACTCCTCCTTTTCCTGCGCTGGCTCGGTATTTGTTCGTGTTTCGTTTAGATTTTTATCCATATTTGCTCTTAACCTCTTAAATTTTTTCTAAAATTTGGCGATTTTACCCGTATAAGTCGGGGCTTTATTTTTAAATTTAACCCGCTTTTGCGCCTTAAGTTTATCGGCAAATTTAACTTAACACCATAAAGATGCAGATTTTACGGCAAGCAAAACTAGCCTAAAATTCGCGCATGAGCCAAATCTAAAATTTGACGCCTACAAGCGGCTTAAAACCGCCGACAAAAGCTAATAAGCGTCAAATTTTAAATCCTCAAAAAAACTAAAAACAAGTCTAAATTTAAAAATAAGCCGCGCAGGTCAAATTTAACCCGCACGGCTTGGCTAGTTTATTTTATTATGCCGGCCTTTTTAAACTCGGCCTCGGCAGCAGGGTGCAAAGGCGCGGAAAGCCCCTCTACTAGGCTCTCTTTAGTAACCGACGCGAGTGCCGGATGCAGGCTCTTATACTCGTCGAAGTTATCCAAGATAGCCTTTACGACCGCAGCCACCGCAGTGTCGCTCATGCCCTTGTCGGTTACTAGTACGGCTTTAACGCCGATGCTGTTTACGTCGTGATCCACACCCTCATAGGTACCTTTTGGTATCGTGCCTTTGGCAAAATACGGCATCGCGGCTATCATCTTGTCCACCTGCTCGCCCTCGATGTTCACGATGTCGATAGGCAGCGAGTTTGCCGCGTCGGTAATGTTGGCCGTCGGGTGGCCGACCATATAGAAGTAGCCGTCGATTTTCTTATCTTTTAGCGCATGCGGGCATTCGCCGGCAGTGAGTACGCCGTGGTGTTTTAGCTTTTTCTCGTCAAAACCAAACGCCTTAAACACGCCAAGCGCGGTCATTTCGTTACCGCTGCCAGGGTTGCCGACGTTGATCGCTTTGCCCTCAAGGTCGTTTATCGAGCCGATGCCGCTTGATTTTGAGACGACGAATGCGAGAAGCTCAGGGTAGATCGAGACGACTGCGCGCAGGTTTTGATCGCCGTTTCCGTCAAATTTGCCCACGCCGTTAAATTTATCATAAACCACGTCGCTTTGGACGAAACCGAAATTTAGCTCTTTTTTTAGCACGTTATTTACGTTGTAGACGGAGCCGCCGGTTGATTGCACCGAGCATTTCATTTGCGGGTCTTTATTTACGAGGCGACATATCGCTCCGCCGACCGGATAATACGTGCCCGTCATCGCTCCCGTACCGATAGATACGAACTCCTTTGCGCCCAGCGTAGACGCGAAAAGCAAGCCGGCTAATGCCAAAGATGTAGTTTTCATTTAACTTCCTTTCAAAGAATTTTTCTGATTTTACTCTCAAAATCCGCATTTTGCGTATAAATTTCACTCTTTTTGCGAGCTTTTTCAAAAATTTGCGACTATTTTACACACTTTAGCCT
>CAUUAH010000014.1:0-16551 GCA_963542985.1 uncultured Campylobacter sp.
CACGCGTAAGATCGTCGGCAGCGTCAGATGTGTATAAGAGACAGCCCCTCGACCAAATTTATCACGCGCTTTATGCCCACTTTTTTAGCCGCAAAGGTGCCAAATACGTTTGACTTGTGCGCCGAGGTTTGCAGCAGATCCAAATTTAACCCGCGTAAAATCTCGGCGAGCTTTTTTGAGTTTTCAAGCACGGTTAGAGGGTTTAGGCTCGCGCGGTCAAGCTCGTACGTCACGCAGTTAAACTCGCTTTTTAGCCTATCCGTGTAGTCGCCCTCTGGCGCGATAGCGAATACCTCGTGACCGAGCCGCTTTAGCTCGCGCATGATCGGCGCGCGGAAAAAATAAATGCTCATATCGGCGTGACTCAAAAATCCAAATTTAGCCATACTATGCCACCTTTTCTGACTTTTTCGCCAATATTCGCTCAAGGTGGCTCGCCGAGTCGCGACGATAATTTGTATCGTCGCTTAATCGGCTCATATCGGCGTGACTCAAAAATCCAAATTTAGCCATTTTTAAAATTTTCCTTTAAATTTTGCGCCCTCATCTTAGCAACCTATAAATTTTAACCGCGCCGTTTAAAACGACCGGCTCAAACAGCTCTTTGTCGTAGTTTTCGAGTACGAAAAGCTGTATGTAGGCCGAGTTTAGCACCGCTTCGTCAAGCACCAAAAACCGTCTGTAATCCTTCATAAAAACGAGATAAATTTTACCGTCCGAGTTCATCTCGTGCTTTTTGACGACCAGCTTATCCTTTTCGTCGTAGCTTGTTTCAAAGTACGTATTTACGGATATTTCGCGCTCGCCGATATAGACCTTGGACGCGTCGCCAGATACGCTAAACCCTCCGCCGATATTTATCGTATCGCCGTCCACCGAGTAAGGTTTGCCCGGATAAAATATCGCTCCATACTCCTCGCCGCTGTTTAGATCGAGGTTTGAAAAGCGCAAAACGGCGCTAAAGATATCGATCATGGAGTCAGGCAAATAATAATAAATCTCGCGCGTTTTTTGCGGCGGGCGGAAGTCCTTGTCGTTTAGCGAATACAAAAACGAATTTACGCTCGTGGCGTTGTAGTCTTTCATCATTTGGTTCAAATTTAACCCGAATCTCTCGCTAAAATTACGCTCGGTGTATTCGACTTCTAGACGCGCCATATTTGCCGACATGCGCTGATTGCTAGCTAGCGCAAAGCTCACAGCGAAGTTATCCCTGCCTAGGTGCTTGCCGCCATCGATAAGGGTCTTGACGTCTGCGTAGTAGCGGATCGGATAGCCGTAGTCCCACCACGCCAGCACGTAGTCCTCGCGCCCCGCGATCTTGTGTAGCTTATCTAGGCTCTCTACCTCGCTTTTGGCAAAGACCGTGCCGACTTTGTAGCCGTAAATGTGCTCAAGGCACGGCATCAAGGATAGCGCAGCGATACAAAAGACGCAAATTTTTTCTAAAAGCGCGTGCTTTTTGAGCGAGCTTAGGCCTGAGACCATAAAATAAGCCGCCCCGCAAATAAGCGCCGCCGCCGCAAACGTGGCTAGATATACGCCAAAGCCCGCCTCGCCATCAAAATTTGGCGCAAAAACGGGAGATTTGCCGTGCAAGAGGCTGTAGTATTTATCAAAATACAAAAAGAAAAACGCGAAAAACGCCGCAGCGCAAACGGTACAAAATTTGTCTAAAATTTTATCTTTTTTGAAAAAATCCACGCAAAGAATGGCAAAATACCCAAACCCTATCGCCATCGCCGGCACGGAGTAGATCGTAAATCTAAGCCCGCCTTTTAGCGCTAAAAACCCGAGCGCCAGCATCGGAAGCGCAAGCAAAAAGGAGCGAAATTTAAGACACAGCGCGGCGATACCTACAAGCGACAGGGCAAATGTCGCGATATGCCCGCTTATACGCTTGGCAAAGGCGTTTATCGAGTTAAATTCAAACGAATAATCGCTCATTTCCATTATCGTTTTATTTACGTTATAAAAATGAAAAACCGGCTCGCTACTCTCAGAAACCCCGCGAAATATGTAAAATTTAAGCTGAAATAAAATTTGATTTAGCCCGCCGCTATAACCTAGAAGCGCGACGGCTAAAGCAAGACAAGCCGCGACAGCGCGTTTATCCCAGATCTGCGGACGAAATCTCATCGCTAGATAAAGAGCGACGGCAAGCGCGCTTTTAGCGTAAAAATCAATATACGTAAGCGCAACTATCATCAAAATAGCCGCCTGGTAATTTAGCGCGTTTTTCCTATCAAAAACCAAAGTGTAGAGCAAAAATGCGCCCAGAATGGCAAAATTTAGCGAGTACGAGCTCGGATACCACCAGTCGTTTATCAGGATAAAAATCGGGATAAAAATGAGATCGTTTACGTTTTTTTTCTGCGCGAGGCGTATCATCGCCCAGACGCTAAACGCAGGCAGCACGATAGTGAGCATATCGGTGTCGTAGTAGCCCGCCATTGTGCGGTTGTAGTAGCTGTTTGCGATGCTAGCTAGCAGCGCCGCCGCAAAACCGACTCCTGGCATCTCGTACTCTTTGCCTATCAAAATCACTGGAATAACGATAAGTGAGCTAAAAAACACGCTCATATAAAGCAAAATGCTCTCAAAGCTAAAAGGCAAAATTTGATACAAAAAATACGTAAGCGTGGGCATCGAGCGGCCGTAGTAGCTAAGGTCGTTTGGCTGGTGAAAGCCCGCTATCATGTCGCGCGCGCCCTCGGCGAAGGCATAGCCGTCATTTGTGCTGATCATAAGCTGATCGTTCCAGAAAAAGTGCTGGTATTCGCCCGCCCAGTACACCCAGTACAGCCTGCAAACCACGCTAAAAACAAACGCCGCAAGCATCAAAAAGCAAGTTTGCTTTGAAAATTTAAATTTGCCAGAGAAGTCCGAAATTTTACTCGACATTTTCACCCTCTAAGTATCCTATGAGCTGCACCGCGACGGCGTTTTTATCAAATTTTACTACGCGGCCATACGCTCTTTTTTCATAATCTCGCCTCAAATTTTCATCCTCAAGCGCTCGCCTCATCGCAGTCTCAATCGCTTTTTCGTCGTCAACGGGCACGAGGATGCCGTATTTATCGTCGCCCAGAAGCTCCCTAGCGCCGCTTTTGTGGTCGGTGGAGACGATAAATCTCTCGCAAGCAAGCGCCTCTAAAAGCACGTTTGAAAACCCCTCAAACCGCGAAGCGCAGACGAAACAGTGCGCGTTTTTAATAAATTTAAACGGATTTTTATCCGTGCCTAGCAGCTTTACTCGCTCGCTCACGCCAAGCTCGTCGATCAAATTTTGAAGCTCGACTTGCAAAGGCCCTTTGCCGAGTATCCCAAGCGTCGCGCGCTCGTCGTTTAAATTTGCGATTATTTTTATTAACATCGCTTGATTTTTACCGCTATCAAGCCGTCCGATATTTAGAAAAAACGGCTTAAATTTAGCCTCTAGCGGCTCGTTTGCGAGAGTTTTTATCGCAGCCAAATCAACCGCGTTATATAGCACCTTAGTTTTTGCGGCGTCGCAGCCGAAATTTCGCACGAGATCATCGGCGTTTCCCTGTGCGTTGGCTAAAATCAGATCGGCTCTAGGATACAGCGCCTTAACCAAAATTCTATTAGCAAGCCCGCTAAGGCCGCTTTTATAGATGACCGACGGACAGCTGCGCTCGCTTATCACCATCCGTCCTTTTAGGCCTAAAATTTTAGCCGCTAATGCCGCGTAGCAAGGACGGTTCATCAAAACAAAATGCGCGTCGACGCCCAAATTTTCGCAAAGTTTTTTGTATTTTAGAGCTAAAGAGGGTAGCGCAAAAGCTAGTCGAAAAAGCTTTTTTACGCCGCTTTCATAGGGGTCTGAGCGCTCGAGGAAGTGAATTTTTACCGCGCTTGGTATCTCGTAGGCTACGACCTCGCTCATCAAAACGAGATGAACTTCGTATTTTTCGCACAGAGCCGGGAGCAAATTTGAAACTACGCGCTCCGCGCCGCCCGGCCCCATCGAGTAGAGAAAAACGGCTAATTTTTTCATTCGCCGTGCGTTTTTTTGTATATCCAAACGCGAATTTTAGTTAAAAACAAAATCATCGACTTTGGAAACGGGCTTAAAATCAGCATCGCAAGCGCTTCTTTTGTAAATTTAAATTTGAGGCTTTTAAAAAGATATTCGTACATTTTTTTGTATTCGCCGCCAAATTTTGCATAGTACGCCGCCATTTTATATAGGATCGCGATATGAGCGTCGTTTACGCGAAATTTAGGCTCGGCCGAATTTGAGCTGCTTGCTTGCTCGTTTTTCTCGGCGATCTTTTGCAAAATGAGTTCCGCAGTCATCGCGTAGCCTTTCATTATGCAAAGCGGGCGTTTAAACGAGTTTATCGTGACGCTGTCGCTGCGGTGAAAGCGGTAAATGCGCACGGCATCGTGCAGATAGTAAGCAGGAAGGTCAAAAAGATAGATCCAAAGCGTATTTTCGCTACCGTAAAGCCCCTTTTTAAAGCGCCTCTGACCGATGGCGTCGCGGCGAAACATTATCAAAAACTCGCCCGTTATCTTGCCGTCGTAGTAGTCCTGCGGCGAAATTTCCCCGCTTTTATTTAGTCCAAATCCTGAAAATTTCGTCGTCGGCTCGCCGTCAAGCTCGAAATAACAGTTCGCCCAGACGCTAGCATACCCCTGTTCCAGCACGGCCGCCATCTTGCTTATGGCACCTTCTATCAGCAAGTCATCGTCGTCTAGTATTACGAAAGCATCGCCGCTAGCGTGATCGAAGCCGTTGTTTTTATTACCGTTTGGGCCGCGGTTGTAAGTTTGGTTTAAGACGTATTTTACGTTGTCAAATTTAGCGACGTAACTTTGCGCAAGCTCGCGCGTGCCGTCGTTTGAGTTATCGTCGCTGATTATGATTTCTTTATTTTCGTAGTCTTGAGCCAGCGCGCTTTTTAGGGCGGCTTCAAAAAGCTCTTTGCGGTTGTAGGTCGGGATTATTATGCTTACTTTTAGCATTTTAGTTCTTTATATTTTGCGTGATAAAATCCATCCACTTTTGATAAATTTGATCGGTTTTAAAGGCGTTTTTTCGCTCGTTGGCGTTTTTTACCAGCTCTTGCCTAAGCTCCTCGTCGCGCATCAAAAGCTCGATTTTGCCTCCGAGCGCTTTTACGTCGTCTATCGGCACCAAAAATCCGTCCTTGCCGTCCTCAATAAGCTCTTTTGCGCCGCTTGTAGCAGTCGCCACCCTAGCACAGTTAAAAAATACGCTCTCGATTAAAACGTTTGGCAAGCCTTCGGTTTTGGAGCTTGAGACTAAAATTTTAGACCTTTCGTAAAGCGAAGCAACATCGCTCGTTTGCCCGATAAATTCGGCATCCAGATGCAGCTGCTCGTGCGCGATGAGCTCTAGTCTTTGCCTCTCTTCACCCGCGCCCGCTATCACGATTTTCCAGTTTTTTAAAAGCTCTTTATCGACTAAGCTCATAGCCTTTAAAAATACGTCGCAGCCTTTAAGCGAGATGAGACGACCGACGAAAAGGATGATATTTTCCTTCGGCAAGCCCTGTTTTTTGGCTTCAAACATCGGATTGTACATCACGGTTTTATTTTTTACGAAGCTATAGTACTCGTAGTCTTCTTTCGTCAGAACCGTTAGGCCGCTAGCTAACGGATAGAGCATGCGGCGCAAAAACAGCCAGCCGCGCCCTTTGAAAAAATCGGCGCTTGAATGCTCGCTGATAAAAAGCGGCTTGTTTATAAATAAATTCGACAAAATTACGTTGATATTGGTGCTATCCATAGAGGAGATAACGACGTCAAATCCGCCGTTTTTGATCAAATTTCGCTGATAAAAAAACTTTTTCACGCGCCTTATTAAATTTGCAAAAAAGCCCTTTTTCACCATCGGGAAAGGCAGATCGATCAGCTTTATCCTCTCGTCTAGCTCGTAAAACGGCGGTTTGGTGTCAAATTTTAAAAGCGTTACGTCGTGAAATTTCGCAAAATAGCTCGCTAGCAAGCTCATCACGCGCTCGGCGCCGCCTGCTTGCAGGGTCGAAATTATAAATAAAACCTTCATTCTCTCTCCAAATTTTAATCAATGCGCGAAAATTTAATAAATCTTCAAAATTATTGATTTTATAAATTTTGAGCTTTATAATCGCTTAGTTTCCTATCTTTTAAATATCCGCTCATAGCCTAAAATTGCCGCTTCAAAGCGCGTTGCGGCGACATATTTTAAGCTATTTAGACGAGCTAGCGGGGAGACTTTTACCTGCGCTCTTTGCACCCGCTCGGCTTGGATATTTGAGTCTGTTAGATCTGTTGGATGCGCGAAAATATTGCTAAAATACATCTTTAAGCCGTTTTGTAAAAGCAAAATCCGCCAAAAATCAGCCACGCAAAGCGCCCTTTTGTGCGTCTGCAAAACAGTTTCCGCCGCGCGCCTATCAAGCACGTAAGCAGCCGCTCGGTAAATCGTGCCGTAAGAGCGCTTTGAGACCAGCCAAAAATCATCCTCTAGTTTTTTACCAAATGCGCTAAATCGCCCCTCTAGCCCGTCCTGCGCGCCGCAAATGAGCACCGAGCCCTCGTCCATCTTTGCAGCCGTTTCAAACGCCTTTTTTACGCCGTTTTCGTCTCCGATAACGTCGTCTTCTAAAATGAGCGCAAATTTGGCGTCGCTTTTTAAAAACTCCTCGTAAGCGCGCACATGAGAGAGCGAGCAACCGATCTCGGACGGGCTTAGCAGCCTGCCGTAAGCCTCAAGGCTAGCCAGCGCGTATCCGTAGTACTCCTTTGCGCTCATAGCTCTGCCGTCAGTCGCCTCGACGAGTTTAAATTCGTCATAATTTTTAAACCACCCTTTTAACTTTTCACGCCGCGCCACATCGCTTTTTAGCGAGATAACGAATACTAAATTTTTCATCTTTTAAACTTCGATTTGATTTTATTGATCACGATTAGTTGTTCTCTTTTGTCAAATATCAAAAACAAGCTCGCGGCGTATCCCACTGCAAGCAAAACCGCCGAATACGCGGCAAATTCGCCCCAGCTTGAAATTTGCACGAAATTTCGCAGCCAAAAAAACAGTCCGCAAACGGCCGCGAAAACGGCTAAATTTTTAAAATAAACGCCGTAAAAAGTCGTAAGCGGCAAGCTCAAATTTAACGCAGCGTTTATAAGGTCAAATCCCAAAATGCGCACCGAATAAAGTGCGGCGCCGATGGCGACCATGCCGTAAATGCCGTAGTCCGTAAATTTAAGCACGGCAATCTGCGCCAAAATCGTGCCAGCACCCAAAATCGTGTTTGCTATCGCAGGACGTTTTAGTTTATTTGTCGCGCTATCGAGATTAAAAAGCGAAAAAACGTAGCTGATAAATATAATCGGCACTAGGGTTATCATCGAAAGATTATAGATTAGGCTTATCTCGTCCGCGCTTTTAAACGGCAGCCAAAGCGTGTAAAATTCGCGTCCAAAAGCTACAAAAATAGCCGCCGGCACGCTCATAACAAACGCCGTAACTCGCATCGAAAATTTAGCCTCAGCTACGAGCGCGGTCAAATTTGATTTAGAGTAGTGCTCGACGAATTTTGGCGCAAATATCGCGCTAAGCTGCGCCACGAAGCTCTCCAAAATGATCGGAGCCGCCTTTGAAACGGCCAAAATTCCAGTCGCATTAGCGCTTAAAAAGATGTTGCAGATAAACAGGTCCATACCGCTCATAAGCACGCGGTTTAGGGCATTAAAGCTATTATAGACGCCTGATTTTAGCAGCTCTTTTATCCGCGTAAAGTCAAATTCGCGCGGGTTAAATTTAAGCTCCGGAGTGATGCGGCGCGAAACCCAAACGCTCGTAAAAAAAACAAAGAGCGACGCGACTAGAGCGGAGATCGCGATATAGGCGATCATTGGTCTAAAAAAATAAAAAAGCGCCACGATGAGAGCGGCTAAAATAGCGCTAGACGCGGCGTTGCGAACCGAGATGATGTAGAGCTTGTTTTTGATAAACATCGAGACGCTGATGACGCCATTAAAAAGTCCGACGCAAAAATTTATAAAATAAAATGCAAAAGTAAGCCGCACGTCGCCCAGTAACGCATCGCTCACGTTTAGCACGCTTTGTAAATTTAAGATAAAAACGCCCGCACCAAACAAAATAAGAACGCAAAAAAAGATATTTACGACTAGAACCGACGAGTAGTAGGCATTAGCCGCGCTTACGTCGTCTTTATGCCACTCGTACGCGACGAAGCGGCCGCTAACGGAGTTTATCGCAGCAGTCACGACTAAAGCGTAGGCCACTATAGCGTTTGACAGCCCGACAAAGCCGTAGGCTTCGTTGCCTAGGCTCTTTAGGATGTAGGGCGTGAGGAAAAAATTTATCCCCATCGAGACGATAAAAACGACGATGGAGCTGATCAAATTTACGAGCATTACAGCCTTGCGTCGGCGTTTTCGTAAACGTTTTTGATATCGTAAACGAGAGCTTTGCTAAATTTTAACCCTTTAAATTTATCGTGTGCGACGGCGATCACGACGCAGTCGTAGTCCGCCTCGTCAAAGCTTTTTAGCGGCACGATACCGTATTCGCGCTTTACCTCGGCCTCGTCCGCCCACGGATCGTAGACGTCTACGCTGCAACCAAAATCCCTAAGCTCCTCGATCACGTCTATCACGCGCGAGTTGCGGATATCCGGGCAGTTTTCTTTAAACGTAAGCCCAAGCACCAAAACGCGAGCCGAATTTATCAAAACGCCTCTTTTTATCATTAGCTTTACGACCTGATCTGCGGCGTATTTGCCCATATTATCATTAATACGGCGACCTGCTAGGATCATCTCGGGATGAAAGCCCAGCTCCTGCGCCTTATGAGTGAGATAGTATGGATCCACGCCGATGCAGTGGCCACCGACTAGTCCCGGGCGGAAATTTAAGAAATTCCACTTCGTGCCCGCCGCCTGCAAAACGGCGTTCGTGTCGATGTTCATCTTGTTAAATATCATCGCAAGCTCGTTCATAAAGGCGATGTTTATATCGCGCTGCGTGTTTTCGATGACTTTGGCAGCCTCGGCGACCTTGATAGTAGGCGCTTTGTGCGTGCCGGCCGTTATAATCGAGCGGTAGACCTCGTCGACCTTTTCGGCGACTTCCGGCGTCGAACCACTAGTGATTTTTTTGATTTTAGTTACGGTGTGCTCTTTGTCGCCCGGGTTTATGCGCTCAGGCGAGTATCCGCAGAAAAAGTCCTCGTTAAATTTAAGCCCGCTTTGCTCAAGTAGCGGTACGCAGATCTCCTCCGTAACGCCCGGATACACCGTGCTTTCATACACGACGATATCGCCCTTTTTTAGCACCTTCGCGACGCTTTGCGTGGCTTTTACCACTGGCGTTAGATCGGGACGTTTGTTTTTATCTATCGGCGTCGGGACGGTAACGATAAAGAAATTGCAATCCTTTATATCGTCCAAATTTAAGCTAAATTTCATACCATTCTCTATCGCTTTTTTCATCTGCTCGGCACTTAGCTCCAGCGTGCGGTCATACCCACTTTTGAGTTCCTCAATGCGGGCGGCATTGACGTCAAAGCCCGTGACTTCGTATTTCTCGCTAAATGCAGCCGCCAAAGGCAGCCCGACGTATCCTAGTCCGATAACGGCTATTTTCATTTATTTTTCCTTTTTAATTTTTTTGGTTCTATCGTTTTTACGCGTTCATACACTCTTATTTCCGCGCCTACGCCTTGCGGAGTTATGATTTTAACGGGGCTAATGCCGGGTAAAATTTGAGTGAGCTCATAATAAACCCGCCTCTTTTTCTTTCCGTCCTTGCAAAGCATCATCGTCTG
This sequence comes from uncultured Campylobacter sp., assembly GCA_963542985.1. Classification (GTDB taxonomy): domain Bacteria; phylum Campylobacterota; class Campylobacteria; order Campylobacterales; family Campylobacteraceae; genus Campylobacter_A. Next base: position 9,833 of record CAUUAH010000014.1, read on the forward strand.
CGCCAGCTCGTCACCGCCGCTAAATTCGTAATAAATCTCGCTCGCATCCTCTTTTTCCTCGAGTTTCCCGCCGAGCAAAAAGGCTAAGTTGCAGTCGATTTGCATCTCTTTGAAAAACGCGACTTCGTATTTAAAATAATCAGGCGGCATCTTTGAGATAGATAGCTCGAAAATATTTTCCTCGGTTTTTGTCGCGCTTTCGCCAGCTAAAAGCGTAAACGGCAACGCGCAAGCCGCGATAAAAAGTAAAATTTTCCTCATGATTTCACTCCTATTTGGAAATACTTAAAGCCCAAATTTGCTAAATTTTTCGCGTCGTATTGATTGCGCCCGTCAAAGATCACGGCATTTTTTAACCGCTGTTTCATCTCCATAAAATCAGGCGATCTAAACTCGCTCCACTCGGTAACCAGCGCGAGCGCGTCAGCGCCGTTTAATGCGTCATATTTGTTTGGGGCGAATTTTAAATTTGAGTTAGGTAGGTATTTTTTGGCTTCGTTTGCGGCTTTTGGATCGTAGGCGACGACGTATGCGCCGGCGTTTTCTAGCGCTTTTATGAGCACTAGCGAGCTAGCCTCGCGCATATCGTCGGTGTTTGGTTTAAAAGCAAGCCCCCAAATCGCCACCGTTTTTCCGCTCAAATTTCCGCCGAAAAATGCTGAAATTTTTTCAAAAAGCACCGTTTTTTGCGCCGCGTTTCTAGCCTCCACCGCGCTTAAAACCTTCGGCTCAAAGCCGTTTTGCCTAGCGGTGTAGATAAGCGCCTCGACGTCTTTTGGAAAGCAGCTGCCGCCGTATCCGCAGCCCGGATATATAAAGCTATAGCCGATGCGAGAGTCGCTGCCGATGCCTTTTCGCACCAAATTTACGTCCGCTCCCACGCGCTCGCAAATGCCCGCTATCTCGTTTATAAAGCTGATTTTAGTCGCTAGCATCGCGTTTGCGGCGTATTTCGTCATCTCGGCCGATTTTACGTCCATGGCGATAAAGCGGTCGTGATTTTTCATAAAGGGCGCGTAAAGCTCGCGCATGACGCCTTGCCCCCACTCGCTGCTAGCGCCCACTACGACGCGATCTGGTTTTAAAAAGTCCTCGACCGCCGCGCCCTCTTTTAAAAACTCGGGGTTTGAGACGACTTCAAATTTGACGTCCAGGTTTCTTTTTTTTAGCTCGCTAGCGATCACTTCGGTTACCTTCTCCGCAGTGCCCACGGGGACGGTTGATTTATCCACGACGATTAGCGGCGAGGTCAAATTTTGTCCGATGCTTTTTGCGACTTCTAGCACGTAGCGTAGATCAGCCTGCCCGTCCGCGCCCATAGGCGTGCCAACCGCGATAAATAGCACGCTAGCGTGCGCCAAGGCCTCTTTTATATCGACGCTAAATTTGAGCGCGCCGTTTGCCCTGCACTCGGCTACGATTTCAGAAAGACCCGGCTCATAGATCGGTATAACGCCGTTATTTAGGGCGTTTATCTTTGCTTCGTCTACGTCTACGCATATAACGTCGTTGCCCATTTTAGCCAGACACGCGCCACTAACGAGCCCCACGTAGCCCGTGCCTACGACTGCGATCCTCACAGCCTTTTCTCCCAGTCAAGCGCGGTTTTTATGATTAGCGCGAGATCCTCTCTCTTAGGCCGCCAGTTGGTTAAATTTCTTATCTTTTCAGGCTTTGCGATGAGGCGCGCGGGATCGCCGTCTCTACGAGGCGCGCTAACTACTTTAAAGTCAATCCCGCTTACTTTTTTAGCCGTTTCTATAACCTCTTTTACGCTAAAGCCGCGGCCGTAGCCGACGTTAAAGATTTCGCTTTTTTCATGTTCATTTAGATACTCTAGCGCGCTTAGATGCGCGTCGGCTAGGTCGCTCACGTGGATATAGTCTCTCACGCAGGTGCCGTCTGCGGTAGGATAGTCGCTGCCAAAAATTCCCATACTCTCGCGCTTGCCCAGAGCCGTCTGTGTCGCGACTTTGATTAGATGCGTGGCGTTTGGATAGTTTTGCCCGATAAGCCCCTCCTCGTCGGCACCCGCGACGTTAAAGTAACGCAAAATCGCAAATTTGAAATTTTCATTTGAGGCGGCGTAGTCTTTGATGATCCACTCGCTCATTAGCTTGCTTCGGCCGTACGGGTTTATCGGATTTGCCGCGGTTTGCTCATCGACCTCTCCGATCTCTGGCTCGCCGTAAACCGCCGCAGTGGAGCTAAAGATAAATTTATTTACGCCGTACTGCTTACAATAGGTCAAAATTTTAGCGACGTTTGCGGTGTTGTTTAGGTAGTATTTTAGCGGATCTTGAGTGCTTTCAAAAACCTCGATAAATGCGGCGAAATGAATAATCGCGTCAAATTTGCCCTCCGCAAAAATCCCGCTTAGATCATCCTCTAAATTTGCCTTTACGAACTTAAATTTACCGATTTTTTCAAGCGCGTCAAGCGCCTTTGTAGTGCCTTTGCAGAGATTATCCACGACCGTTATCTCGTGTCCGCCTTGCTTTAAAAGCGCCTTTAGCACGTGAGAGCCGATGTAGCCAGCTCCGCCTGTTATTAAAATTTTCAAGTTTAAGCCTTTCATAAAAAAGTGGTTAATTTTATCAAAAATAGAGTAAAGCAAAAGTAAAGCAAGGTTAGTTTTTAAATTTTGCCTAAAAGCTGCAAAATGGATATCTATCTTTAGAAATTTAAAATATACTTACAATCTGTTTTAAATTTAATCTTTATAATTCCTCATCTACAAAAAAAAGGATAAAAATGGATGTTTCAATCTTAAATTTACTACCGATAAAACAAGGCGGTGACGCAAAAGCTGCCATAGATGCGGCCCTCAGACTGGCTAAATTTGCCGAAGATATCGGCATAAAGCGCTACTGGGTCGCAGAGCATCACAATATGAAAAACTTAGCTAGCTCAGCCACGCAACTCCTCATCGCACACATTTTAGAGCACACAAAAAGCTTGCGTGTGGGCTCTGGCGGCGTGATGCTGCCAAACCACAGCCCCTACTCTATCGCAGAGCAGTACGCCACTCTTGAGACGCTATATCCAAACCGCGTCGATCTTGGGCTAGGCAGAGCTCCAGGGACTGACCAAGAGACAGCTGCAGTGCTTAGACGTGGCGCAAGAGAGATGGAATTTAACATGCAGATAAACGAGCTAATGGGCTACTTTAACGCCAAAAGAGCCGTAAAAGCCTATCCAAAAATAGACAAAATTCCGCCTATTTACATACTTGGCTCAAGCATATATAGCGCATACGTGGCGGCTGAGTATGGCCTGCCTTACGCCTTTGCGTCGCACTTTGCACCACGTGCGCTAGAAAAAGCGGTAGAAATTTATCGTCAAAATTTCAAACCATCGTCCTTTTTAAAAGCGCCCTATGTCATCGCAGGAGCAAATGTGATAATAGCTCAAAGCGACGAGCTAGCAAAGAGTTTAGCAACTACGCAGACGCAATTTTTCTTAAACATAGTAACTGGCGAAAAAGAGTATTTGCAGCCACCCAAAAAAGATAACGACGAGGTCTTTGCCATAAGTGGCAAGGCAGGCGCGCAGGCTCCACATTTTGGGCCGATCGACTTTAGGCAGATAGAGCTAAAAAATAGAGAAAGAAGCGTCACAGAAGAGATGATGGCGTGCTCTTTTATAGGCTCAAAGCAAAGCGTTAAAGAGCAAATTTTAGAGTTTCAAAACGCACTAGCAGTCGATGAGATCATGGCGCAAAGCTTCATTTTTGATGAAAAGGCACAGCTTGACTCTTTTGGGGCGTTAAAAGAGATCGCGGATCAAATTTAGTCCTCTCTAATCCTTAAAAATATAGGAAATCTTGGCTTGCCGTTAGCCGTTAAATTTTGAAATTTATATGTGATGATAGAGCCTATCTTTGGGGGATCTTGACGATTTTTGTCGCTTAGTCCCGAGCCTATTTTAAAGATAGCGCCCTCTTTTGGCTCGCCCTCTTTGCCACCAAGTGCTTTGCAGGTAAGCGAGCCAGCAAGATTTGCGTATTTACCGCTGCCTTTATTCACGGCGATAACCTTACACTCGGCGTCTTTAAATTTTTTATATTTCAGCGCGTTTTTACTTCGTTTTCGCTCGTATGGCGCGTTTGGTTCGCGCACGACGGCACCCTCGCCGCCTTTTGCGATGACGGCATCCGCAAATGCCTCAAATTCAGCATTATCTTTTACTTTTACCTGCTTGATTATCTTTAAATTTTGCCCAGCTTGCGGATTTTGCAAGATAAATTTTTCAAGCTCGCTAAGGCGCTCTAAAAGCCCGCCGCTAGCCTCAGGCACGTCAAAAACATAAAATTTGATCTCGCTCCACGCTACCTCATTTGGCATTTTATCCATTACTATCGATTGGATTTTTTCAAATTCGCCCCGCGCAGTGTAAAGCTCGCCGTCAAGCGCAAAAGGCGGAAAATGCGCGCTCCAACCCCCTGGCGCGGCTATAATTTTACCGTTTCTAGAGAGCAAATTTTGCCCGTCCCAGTAGGCGCGCACACCGTCAAGCTTCTCGCTAACCAGCCAACCGCCGACGTTTTGCCCTTTGTATTCGCTAAGCTTTAAAAGCTCAAATTTAGCTTTTTTAGCGGCACCTGTGCTTGTTGTGGCACTTAAATTTTCGCTCTGCGCCGCCAAAGTAAAATTTAAAAAGGCGGCGATCAAGAGCGCGAAAAATCTCAAATTTTAACCCCGTAAAACTCGCAGTACCACTCGATAAACCTAGCCACCCCGTCATTTACGCTAGTTGCGGGCTTGTAGTCAAAGTCCGCTACCAGATCGCTCACATCCGCATAGGTCGCAGGTACGTCGCCGGCTTGAAGCGGGAGGAAGTTTTTCTCTATCTCGCGGCCAATTTTTAGCTCGACGGCCTTGATGTAGTCCATGAGCTCTACGGGGCTATTATTGCCGATATTATAGACCTTAAACGGCGCGCTAGAGGTGGCTGGATCGGGATGCTTCGCGTCCCACGCGGGATTTGGTTTCGCAGGGTTGTCGATGCATTTTATGATGCCCTTTACGATGTCGTCCACGTAGGTAAAGTCGCGCTTCATCTTGCCGTAGTTAAAGACGTCGATTTTCTTACCTTTTAGCGCGGCGTCTACGAACAAAAACAGCGCCATATCAGGGCGTCCCCACGGGCCGTAAACGGTGAAAAATCGCAGTCCCGTAGTCGGCACGCCAAAGAGATGCGAATACGTGTGTGCCATCATTTCGTTGCTTTTTTTAGTCGCGGCGTAGAGGCTGATCGGGTGATTTACGCCTTCGTGCGTGCTAAAAGGCATATTTTCGTTTAGGCCGTAGACCGAGCTAGAGCTTGCGTAGACTAAATTTGCGGTTTGGTTGTGGCGGCAGCACTCAAGGATATTCATAAAGCCCGTGACGTTGCTGTCGATGTAGGCTTGAGGGTTTATTAGCGAGTAGCGAACGCCTGCCTGCGCGGCCAAATTTACGACGCAGTCAAATTTCTCGCTCTCAAAAAGCCTCTTCATCGTCTCGCCATCGGCTAGACCGGCCTTTATAAATTTTAAATTAGGCTGCGTTTTTGAGGTGGTAAGCTTGCCATAGTCTATCTCGCTCACGTCAAAACCGGCCGTTTTTAGGCGCGCGAGCTTTAAATTTACGTCGTAGTAGTCGTTTATCACGTCGTATCCGACGACCTCGTCGCCCCTTTTTACGAGGGCGTTTGCCAAGTGAAATCCGATAAATCCTGCCGTTCCGGTTACTAAAATTTTCATGTTTTTTCCTTTGTGATTTGACGCTATTTTAGCGTATTTTTGCGCCCGTTCTCACTGCTCGTCCAAATTTATCTCGGGCATATTTTCTTCGGTGTAGTACTCCTCTGCCCCGGCCTGTTCGCCGTCTTCGTCAAGCTCGGGCTCATCCTCGTAGTTTTGCGTCTCAAGGCGCACTAGTTCGCGATCGACCGCCTCGCAAAAAACCGGCGTATAGCCCATCTGAGCGCAGTTTGCCGCTAGCCACTCGCTCATCACCGAGATATCGTCGGCGTAATCATCAATCGTCAAATTTCCGCGCAAAAGCTCGTATTTTAGGAAAAGCCAGTAGGTGTTTAGCACGTCGCTTTCGCAGTATTCATTGATCTTATCTATCTTGCCGTCAAAAAACAACTCCATCACCTGATCGCCGTGCACGTCGTATTTGCCAGGCAAATTTAAGCTCGCGCAAAGCGTGTCCAGCTTTAGCCCGCGCACGGAGCCAAATTCGCTCACGTGATCGAGTAGATCAAAGTGAAATTTGCCGCTATACCTGTCGCGGTAGTTGCCGTCCCATTTGCCTTTGCCAAGCTCCTTGTTTTCGACCTCGTAAAAGCTCGGAAACGAGACGTTATACCTCATCGCGCGAGTTAAAATCATCGGCAAGTCAAAGCCCCGTCCGTTAAAGCTCACTAGGCGCGGGTTGTGCGAGTTTACGAAGCCGATAAATTTATTTAGGATTTCGCGCTCGTTTGCGCCTTTCATCGTGCTTACGCGCAAAAATTTACCGTACTCGTCCGCCATCACAGCTGAAATCGCCACTACGCGGTGAAACATCACAGGTAAAAACTCGCTTCCGCTTGCTGCCTTTTGCGTGGCAAACGCCTGCCTCGCCACCTCCGCGTCGCTTCCTTCATACCCGTAAATTTTACGCAAAAGCGCGGTGTCGGGCCTGTCTCTTATACACATCTGACGCTGCCGACGATCTTACGCGTGT
>CAUUAH010000015.1:0-16550 GCA_963542985.1 uncultured Campylobacter sp.
TGAGCGCTAGTCTCGTGGGCTCGGAGATGTGTATAAGAGACAGGCTCTAGGCTGCGGTATCGGAGACGAATTTGACGCCGAGAGGCTTCGCTATCACAAAATCATCATCATGACCGATGCCGACGTCGACGGTAGCCATATCCAGACTCTGCTTTTGACGTTTTTCTTTAGATTTTTACATAAAGTCGTGGAAAACGGTCACATCTATCTAGCTCAGCCGCCGCTTTACCGCTATAAAAAGGGTAAAAAGGAAATTTATTTAAAAGACGAAAGAGCGCTCAATGAATTTCTAATCGAAACCGGTATCGAAGGGGTCGAGTTTGAAGGTATCGGAAACGCTGATCTCATAGACTTTCTAAAGATAGTCGCGGCTTATAGAAGCGTGTTAAAAGAGCTTGAAAAGCGTTTTAGCGTGATTTCTGCGGTTAGATTTATGATTGAAAATCCAGATATCGTTTCAAAAAGTTACGGCGAAATTTATAAAATTTTGAAAAATTATTTAGAGGCGCAGGGACACAATATCTTAAACTCATACGTCAGCGAAGAAGAAGCGCGAATTTACGTACAAACCGAAAGCGGCCTAGAAGAGCTTTTAGTAAATGAAAATTTATTTACAAATCCGCTTTACGAAGAAGCGCTTTATATCAGTCAAAAGATAAAAGAGCGCGGCATCGAGCTAAAAGGCGACGTGATAAACGTACTAGACGAGATCGAGAAAAATGCCAAAAAAGGCGCCTATATACAGCGCTATAAAGGCCTTGGTGAGATGAATCCAGAACAGCTGTGGGAAACGACGATGAACCCAGAAAATCGCCGTTTGCTAAAAATAAATATAAACGATGCCGTAAGCGCGTCGGATACGTTTAATCTCTTCATGGGCGATGAGGTCGAACCGCGAAGAAACTACATACAAGAGCACGCAAAAGACGTGAAACATTTGGACGTGTAAAATGCTAAAATCAGAACTAAAAGAACGATCAAATAGATTTAAAACTGCGCTTGAAATCTCTTCTATTTTTATTTTAAGCGTTATCATATTGATGTATATTTTCGTTAAAAAAGATGATATAGATTTTGACGTCAATGACATCATTTTGATCACTATTTTGGTTCTATGTCAGGTTTATTTTACGGCTTATAAAATTTACCAAAGCTTTAAAACAAGCGTGCTTGATCAAGTAACAAAAGCCTATAATAGAGACGAAATTTTAAGACTTTTATCAAAGCAAGCTTTCAAATTTAAAGGCAAAAGCGGCGGAAATATGCTAATACTAAAGATCGAAAATTTAAACGATCTAAACGAGCGTTATAGCTTTGTTAGCACCGATATTTTACTTAAACGATTAGTTGAGAGACTGGAAAAATTTTTAAACGAAAAAGTGTCTAAAAACACGCTTATCGGCAGATATTCAAATGAGTATTTTCTAATATTTTGCGAGAGTAAAAGTACCGAGCTCATCCATCTTTTAAACGTTTTTGAAAAAAGCATTTTAAGCGACGGAATCTACAATATCGAGCTAAAGATCAAATTTGACGCTATCGACATAAATCACTCGGCAAGCCTCAAAAACTCGGTCTCGTATCTCATCCAAAAGCTAAACGAGAGCGATAACGATGATAAAGTGGACATCACCGACGATCTTGAAAAAGACGTCTGTAACTGCATCGATATGCAAAGATTTATATTTCAAACTCAGCTCGTTAAAAGCCTTCGTTTCGGGCAAAATTTAAAAAATATCATCGTAAAAGTTTATACCGATAAACAAGGGCTCGTCTCAAAAGCAAAGGTGCAAAATATCGCGAACAAAAATGGCTATGAGGTGCTTTTTGACATAAACGTTATCAAAAAGCTATCCGAGCTCAAATTTAAAGACGAAGATCCGATCGTGGTCGAAATTTCGTCGGTTTCGATTAGAAATTTAAAATTTACGAATTTTATAAAAGAGTTCGTACAGCTAGGTAAAATCGATCCAAATCGCGTTATTTTCGAGTTTAGCGAGAAACTAGTATATGATGAGATAAATAGATTTAGAGAGATTTTAACGGAGTATAAAAATCTAGGTTTTCGTTTTGCGCTTAATAAATTTGGCGGTAACAACGCGGGCTTTGAATATTTTAAATATTTGCCGATAGATTTTGTTATTTACGACATCGAATTTAACAAAAATATCAAAAACGACAAATTTAAAACGCTGTTAGAAAATCTAAATTTGACCGCAAAAAGAGTAGGCGTAAAATCCATCGTGAGATTTGTGGAGGACGACGAGTTTTACAACATCGCGGAGCGCTATCAGACCGACTTCGCGCAGGGCTTTTTCATAGAAAAGCCAAAAGAAATTTAAAGGAAAAAAAATGCAAGAAAATGAGGTCGTAGAGCCAAAATACGGCGAGAAAATAATAAGTGAATTTGACGTTGAAAAAGACCTAGAAATCTGGGAAAACAAGCACGAACGCGACTATAAGATCAAGATCACGCTGCCGGAGTTTTGCTGCCTATGCCCGCGCTCGGGATATCCAGACTTTGCGACGATTTATCTTGAGTATGTGCCGGCTAAATTCGTCGTCGAGCTAAAGGCGATCAAACTCTACATAAATAGCTTCATGACGCGCAACATCAGCCACGAAGATAGTATAAACGAAATTTACGAAGTTTTAGAGCGAAAGATAGCTCCAAAATGGATGAAGATCACGGGTGATTTTAACCCGCGCGGCAACGTCCATACGGTGATCGAAATTTGCTCGGACGAGATAATCAAAAAAACGCAAGAGCAAAGCGTTGAAGCACAAAAATTTGAGAAATTTTCGCGAGATAGCGAGCGAAGTTTTGACAGAGGCGGTTACGGTAGACGCGAGTCTAAATTTAGCAAAGACGGCTCTCGCGGTAAGAGTTTCGGAGCCGATAGAAGAGATACAAAAACCGGCGATAGAAAACCTCGCGCCAGTAGTAAAGATAAATTTGACGATAAACCGCGAAGAACGGGCAGTAAAGAAGGTTTTAAAAAACCTGAATTTGCCGGTGAAAAGCGCGCTCGCGTCGTGAAAAAATCATCGGAAGATAAATGATAAGCGCGCAGCTCATCGAGCACATATTTAAAGCCGCGTCCATCTCGCGCTGGAACGACTATCCGAAGATGACGAATTTAGTCGAGCTTGATAAGCAGGCACATAAATTTATCATCGCGTATTTCATCGCAAAGCTCGAGCATAATGCCGATATGAACTACATCATCGAGGCCGGTATTTTCGAGTTTCTCGCGCGCGTCGTGGTCACGGATATACGCCCCGATGTGTTTCATCAGATGCAAAAGACCAAAAACGAGCAGATAAACGCCTGGGTGCTAACGATCCTTGAAGGGCTCGTAAAAGACGTCGAGGGCGGTAAATTTTTAGAGCGGATGCGCCGCTATCTCACGCACAAAGACAAAGCTCACGCCAAAGAGCGCCTGATCCTAAAGGCCGCTAGCTACCTCGCGACGCGCTGGGAGTTTTCGATCGTTTATCAAACGAGCAAATTTCTAAGCGATATAGACGAGCTAAAAGCGCGCGTGGAGGAGGAGCTGGAGGATTATTACGAGCTAATAGGCGTACGTAAAATCGTGATGAACCAAAAGCTAGCCAAGCTAGTCGATCTAGCCGGCAGACTGCGCTTTCAAAAGCGCTGGGCACAGACGCCTCGCATCCCTGAAACAGCGGTTTTAGGCCACATGTTAGTCGTGGCGATTTTGAGTTATTTTTACTCACTTGAGGTAAAGGCCTGCAAATCAAGGCTTGAAAATAATTTCTTTTGCGCGCTCTTTCACGATCTGCCAGAGTCGCTAACGCGCGATATCATTAGCCCCGTAAAATACGGTATCGAAGGGCTAAATGAGATAATCAGCGAATACGAAATGCGCCTGATAGACGAGAAAATTTTGCCTTTCGTGCCTGAAAATTTTAGAGACGAGTTTAGCTATATCCTCGGTATCCGTATGGAAGGCGGCAAATTTATCAAAAACGAGTTTGAAAACAGGATCTGCGAGAAAAAGCCTTTGCATCACGAGGGTACGATGGAGAACGTAAACGAGGATAAATTTAACGCCATCGACGGCAAAGCGCTTAAATTTTGCGACAAGCTCGCAGCTTTTTTCGAGGCGGGGATCTCGATCAGCTACGGCGTGAAGTCAAACGAACTAACCGAAGGCTTTAATAATATGGATAAATTTTTTCAGAAAAATCAGAGCTTGGACGGAGTGAATTTTTTAAAAGTTTGCGATGATTTTAAGGAGCATTTTTCGCTTTTGCAGGTTTAAAAAACCCTCTCTCAGATGACTGCGGCACACGCCTAGCCTAAGTGCTCTGCTGTGTTCCCACCCTGAAGCGGTGCCTAGAAGAGACATTGCACAGGTCTAAGAAAGGGCAAGAGCGATTTTACTCAAATTTTACTTAAATATATTTTAGGCGGCAACATGGGATTTGATATAAAATGTAAATTTTTGTCGTTGTTTAGGGAGTTTTTGGTCTATCACCACCGCTCGCTGGAGTTTCGCGCGAAGATATTTGCGGCTATCATCTCGGCCAAACTCAATCCCGAAGAGGACGATTTTGCAAATTTATACGATATCTCGAGCGAAATTTACGGCGGCGACGAGAACCGCAAACGCGTACTTATCGAAACCACCAGAGAATACGTCTCCCGTATCAAACGCAAAGACCCGATGACGCTTGATAGCTTGCTCTTAGCGATCGATCAGGCCATCAGAGCAAACAAAAACTACGCGCTAAAGATTGATTTCGAGCATCTGCGTAGGCTCATCGACGCCGACGAATACGAGGGCCTCGTGCAGCAACGCGTGTATGATTTCTTGCTATACGAGGTAAAAACCTACGCGCCAAATAGATAAAACTTCAAATTCGAAAGTCAAATTTTGCTTATTTTTGCTGCTTTTTAGCGGCGTTTTTTTATTATGGATCTGATTTTTTGGGAGGCAATGCGCTTGATGACGGCATTTACAAAGGGTCGGCATGCCTGAGGCCAAGTAGCGCGACCGATATAAATTTCACCGTCAAAAAAGGCCGGTATCTACAAGTAAAATCTATAAAAGTAAAAAAAGCTCAGCGAGGAGGCCTTCCCGGGATACGGCTGCGACGAGTTTACGAATTGGTTTTGCCAGAAAACTACAGCTGCTAATACGATGCAAGGCGTTCTTGAGTCTATGAACATGGGCGAAGAGGAAAAAGCGGCCTGTGCGGGCAAAAAAATATTGCTAAAAGTTATGCTCAAATCTCTACAAAACCGCAAAATAAACTACGTAAAAGAAGGCAACAAGACAAACAAGTTAGAGCAAAATTTGAGCGTCCTAACCGAAACCTTTGATGCGTCAAAATAGGCCGTGTTTCATAGTGCAGCGCTCCAAATATAGGCTTAGTGCACGATAAAGTTTTACTCCGTGAAGAGCTCGAAAAAGGCGAATATAACGTAAAAGTGCAGGCTCTAAGCGGCGTGTCCGAGCTAAAAAAAGATCGTGACGTTTATTAAAATTAGCAAACATCGCAACTGGAAATAAAAATTTACCGTTTTGCAAGTCAAAATTTGACTAAATTTACTAAAAATTCCTAAGCCCTATTTCTAAATTAGAACGGATCAAATTTGGATCAAATTTAGCCTTCGCCTGCGCTAAATTTCCAAAATTTTCGCCGGTATCTAGGAAATTTTGTAGATAGTAGACGCCTCTGTATCCGTGCTCGTACAAAACCTCACTCATAGCAGAGATATCGGCCTCGTCTAGCAAGTCCGCGTACACCGTTGTTCTAACCTCAAATTTAAAGCCGGTTTGCAACAAAAACTCAAGCGTTTGCAAGAAATTTTTATACAAATTTGAGCCCGCAACCTTGAGAAATTTTTCCTTCGTCGCTTTAAAATCAAGCGCGATGTAGTCGATCAAATTTAGCGAGATAGCCTGCTCAATCGCGGTTAAATTTGAGCCGTTGGTATCGACTTTGAGCGAAAAGTCGCGCGACTTTACTTCGCGAGCTAGCGGTAAAAACGCTGGGCTAAGCGTGCATTCGCCGCCGCTAAAAACCACGCCGCTAAGCTTGCCTTTGCGCTTGTCTAAAAATTTGATAAACTCGGCGCAGCTGATCTGTCCCGTGCCCGTGACGATAGGGACGTTGTAGCAGTAGGTGCAGCGCATGTTGCAGCCCGCAAACCACGCTATACAGGCCGTTTTGTCGGGGTAGTCAAGGGTCGTAAAGGGGGTGAGCGAGTAAAGCGGAAAATCAGCGTCTTTCACGTTTTACTCGCAGGAGTTTAGCGGGATTTTGGCTCGCAAAATTTGACGCGCTCTTTATGCTCACCTTTTTTGCCGAGGTTAAAGCTCTCTACAGGGCGGTGGTAGCCCATTACGCGGGTATAAACGACGCATTTCGTGCGTTTTGCTTCAAGCGAAGCTAAGATTTCTTTGTCGCTCATTTGTCACTCCTTGGTAATTGATGTCAAATAGTATAGCACTTTGTAGATAACTACCGTCTTAAATTTTACGCGATTTTTTGTTTTTCAGCCGTTGTTAAAAGTATGGTAATATCTGCGTTACGATTAAATTTAAAACAAAGGAAAAACATGACAAAAGTCAAATTTCACGGCGCAGACGTCGCGCTAAAAGGCGAAGAGGTATTTGTAGGCTCATATGCGCCAGAAGTTACGCTAGTGGGACAGGATCTGGGCGAGTTTAAGGTCGGCGGTAACAACGGCATCGAGATATTAGTCGCCGTTCCGTCGCTAGATACGGGCGTTTGCGCGACGGAAACGCGTAAATTTAACGAAAAAATGGCAGCCAAAGAGGCGGTCAAACTAAGCGTGATCTCGATGGATCTGCCGTTTGCGATGGGGAGATTTTGCTCTACGGAGGGCATCAAAAATCTAAAAGTCGGTAGCGACTTTAGAGCTAAAGAGTTCGGCGAAAAATACGGCGTAATCATCGGCGAAGGGCCGCTTGCGGGGCTTTTAGCTAGAGCTGTTTTCGTCATCAAAGACGGCGTCATCATCCACAAACAAATCGTCCCCGAGATCACGGAGGAGCCAAATTACGACGCGGTATTTGACGCGATAAAATCAAGCGGAGGTTGCGGCTGCGGGTGCATGTGAGCCGCTAAATTTAAAGGCCGCGAGAGCGGTCTTTTCTGCATAAATTATCAAATTTTTACGCTTAAATTTGCTTCTTATCTTTTAGCATAACAATATCAGATTTTAACTAATATCCATAAAATTAAAATTATTTTTGCCAGCGCCTGTGACTTAGTGGCGTAGAGCGCTTAGTAAATTTAAATGTAGTAAAAGCGAGCCGAGCTTAAATTTGCCAGAAATCTAAGCAAATTTAAGCACTCGTCAGTCAAATTTGATGTAAATTTTACTGACATCCCTCGCACTCGATCGAGCGATCGGCGACGTTGTTTAGCTTCTCGCTATCAGGGCTTTCGGAACGTAGATAGTAGGTCGATTTTAGCCCCAGCTCCCACGCAAGCGTATAAATTTCGCTCAGATATCCGCCGCTAGCTTTGTCTAGGCTCATGAAAATATTTAGGCTCTGGCCCTGGTCGATCCACTTTTGGCGGATGGCGCCCGCGCGCACGAGTACGCGCTGATCTAGCTCGTAGGCAGGCGTGTAGAACTGCCACGTCTCGGGGCTGAGATTCGGCACGACGTTTGGTATCATGCCGCTTAGGTTGTGCTCGAACCACTTGCGCTTATACACGGGCTCGATCGTCTGCGTGGTGCCCACGAGTATGCTGATGCTCGACGTCGGCGCGATCGCCATCAGATAGCCGTTTCGCATGCCGTCTTTTTTGACCTTTTCGCGTAGTTTGCTCCAGTCGCAGGCGTTTTCGTCAAATAGCCCGCCTCTATCGTTTAGAAGCGCTTTGGCGTTTGCGTTTGCCGTGTCGATAGGCATCACTCCCCTGCTCCACTTCGAGCCCTCAAAAAGCGGATACACGCCCTTTTCTACCGCCAAATTTGAGCTGGCGTAGATGGCGTTATAGCTGATATTTTCCATCACGCTATCAATCAGCGCTAGGTGCTCGTAGCTGCCCCATTTCACGCCGCGTTCGGCTAGCATCTGCGCCTCGCCCATGACGCCAAGGCCGATCGAGCGGGAGGCTAGGTTGGTGTGTTTGACCTTTTTGTGCGGGTAGAAATTTAGATCGATGACGTTATCTAGCATGCGTACGGCGATCGGCACGACGCGCTCAATGTCCTCTTTTTTGTTGATTTTGCTTAAATTTATGCTCGCGAGGTTGCACACGGCGGTTTTGCCCTCGACACTTTCTTTTTCGACGATGAAAATTTGATCGCCGCCGATGCTATCTAGAGCGCTTAGCTTTTTGGCTTTTTTGGTTATGCCGCTATCGACGGTGACGTCTTCTTCCTCGTCAAATAGCCGCTCGGCGCCGTTATCAAACGTGATCTTGATCTTGTAGTAGTTTGGCTGCGTATTTTGGAAAATTTCGGTGCATAAATTTGAGCTTCTGATAATGCCGTCGTGGTCGTTCGGATTGGCTTTGTTTGCGTTATCTTTAAAGCATAAAAACGGCATGCCCGATTCAAAATAGCTAGTTAAAATTTTCTTCCACAGCTCTTTTGCCATGACGACGTTTTTTTGGATCTTTTCGTCGTTTTCGTACGCTAGGTAGCGAGTCTCGAACTCATCGCCGTATAGATCGCACAGATCGGCGACTTCTGCGGGGTCAAAGAGAGTCCAGCGCGCGTTTTCTTTGACGCGTTTCATGAAAAGGTCGTTTATCCAAAGCGCAGGGAATAGCTCATGCGCTCTGCGGCGCTCTTCGCCCGAGTTTTTGCGCAGATCCAGGAAGTCGCTAACGTCCATGTGCCACGGCTCGACGTAGACGGCTATCGCGCCCTTTCTCGTGCCTAGCTGATCGACGGCGACGGCGATGTCGTTCGTGACTTTTAGAAACGGAATTATACCGCCGGCCGCGTTTTTATGTCCGTCGATACTGCCTCCCATAGCGCGCACTTTGCACCAGTCCCAGCCGATACCCCCGCCAAATTTGCTAAGCAATGCCATCTCTTTGTAGCTATCAAAAATCCCCTCGATATTATCAGGCGTGCTTCCTACGTAGCAACTGCTTAGCTGGTGGCGCGTCGTGCGGGCGTTTGAGAGCGTCGGGGTGGCTAGCATGACTTCAAATTTAGATATGAGGTCGTAAAATTTCTTCGCCCAGCCTTGGCAGTCTAGTTCGTTTTGCGCGAGGAACATCGCTATAGCCATAAACATCTGTTGCGGTAGCTCTATCGGCGCGCCGCTACGGTCTTTGATGAGGTAGCGGTCGTATAGCGTCTTGATACCAAGATATGCAAACTGCAAGTCGCGCTCAGGCCTGATGTAGTCGTTTAGGTCGTCCAGGTCGTATTTTTCTTTTAGTCCAGGGATGATACGGCCCGCTTTTTCGCCTTTTTGTAGGTAGTCGCGCAAATGGTTATAGCCGCTAAAGCCCGTGACCTTGTGATAAAGGTCGTATAAAAACAGTCTCGCCGCGACAAATGTCCAGTTTGGGCGGTCGATGTCGATCTTTTCGACGGCTGTTTTGATGAGGGTTTGCTGGATCTCCTCGGTCGTTATCATATCGCGAAATTGAATTTTCGCGTCCACCTCAAGCTCGCTTAGGCTCACGTTTGCTAGCCCCGCGACCGCCTCGCTCGTGTATTTTTTGATCTTGCTTACGTCAAGCTCTTCCGTGCGCCCGTTTCGTTTTAGTACTTTCATTAAATTTCGCCCTGCTTTCCGAATACTCTCGCAAAAATCCCATCCACGTGCCTGGCGTAATACGCATAATCAAAACACTCCTTTATCTCTGCCTCGCCTAGGCTCGCGCGTAGCTCCTTGTCGGCGAGCAAATTTTGCAAAAATAGGCTCTCGCCGTTTTCGTTTATCGCCTTTTTGCCCTCCTGCAGATCCGCCCAGACCTTCATCGCGTTGCGCTGTACGATTTTATACGCGTCCTCACGTGAAATCCCGCGCTGCGGAAGCTGTAAAAGCACGCGTTGAGAAAAGACGAGCCCGCCCGTTAAATTTAGATTTTTCATCATATTTTCCGGATAAACTACCAAATTTGCGATCAAATTCGTAATGCGCGCTAGCATAAAATCAGCCGTGATGAAGGCATCGGGCAGGATAAATCGCTCGACCGAGCTGTGGCTGATATCGCGTTCGTGCCAGAGCGCGACGTTTTCGAGCGCAGGTGTCACGTATGAGCGCAGCATCCTGCAAAGGCCGGTGATGTTTTCGCTAAGCACGGGATTGCGCTTGTGCGGCATAGCGCTGGAGCCCTTTTGACCGGGGCTGAAGTACTCCTCAGCCTCGTAAACTTCCGTCCTTTGGAAGTGGCGCACGGCGACGGCGATCTTTTCGCAGGTAGCGGCTAGGACGGCGATCGCGCTGATGACGTGGGCGTAGCGATCGCGCTGGATGACCTGATTTGACGCTGGGGCAGGCTTTAGGCCTAGCTGCTCGCAGGTTAGCTCCTCAAACTCGAGCGGTGCGTGAGCGAAATTTCCCATCGCGCCGCTTAGTTTGCCGTAGGCTGCGACCTCTTTGGCGTCCTGCAGCATCTTTAGCGCGCGCGCGACCTCGTCGTACCACACCGCAAGCACGAGCCCGAATGTTATCGGCTCGCCGTGGATGCCGTGGCTGCGGCCGACCATCATCGTGTTTTTGTGCTCCTGCGCTCTGGTTCTTATCGCGCTCATGAAGCCCTTTACGTCCTCGATAATGAGCTCCATGCTACTTTTGATCTGAAGCGCGACAGCGGTGTCGATACAGTCGCTACTAGTCATGCCGTAGTGTACGAAGCGGCTCTCCTCGCCCAGGCTCTCGCTCACGCTCGTTAGAAACGCGATCACGTCGTGCTTGGTCGTCTTTTCTATCTCGTCGATGCGCGCTACGTCAAATTTAGCGTTTTTGCAAATTTTCTCGCAGTCCGCATCGCTGATAAAGCCCAGCTTATTCCACGCTTTGACCGCGGCCTTTTCGACCTCCAGCCACGCGCCGTATTTTGCCTGTGTGTTCCACTTTTGTGCCATCTGTTCGCGCGAATATCTTTCTACCATTTTTAGCCTTTTTTATGCGAATTTTTGTATAATTTTTTAAGGAAAGATTATATAAAAACTAGGCTGAAAAGCCGGTTAGTATCCGCTAAATTTGCCCTTAAATTTTAGATTTAAAGAGTTAAAATTGCCTTATATTCATAAATTTATCGCGCGTGCCGAAGGGCAAAAAGCGTATGAAATTTTGCTGCAAAACGGCTATAAAATGCGCGAAGCTCAGCGCTTAATCGACAAAGGCAGACTTATCTGCGACGGCGCGGTTGTCAGCGAGAAAAATGCTTTGCTAAGCGGTGAAATTTGTCTGATAGATTATGAGACGAATCCGCGCGGTTTACAGCCAGTTTTTGAGTGCGATAAATTTGCGGTTTTTGATAAACCCAGCGGCGTGCTCAGTCACCCAAACGGCAGGCATTGCGAGTACTCGCTAAATGACGAAATTTGGTCGCTCTACGGCCGCGAGGCCTCAGTCGCGCACCGTCTAGACTACGAAACTAGCGGACTCATTGTCGTGGGCAAAGATAAAAATGCAGTCGTAAATTTGAAAAAACTTTTTGAAAAGCGGCAGGTTTATAAAAGCTACGTCGCGCTCGTGCACGGAAAAATAAGCGAAAATTTGCGTATCGAAGCGAGTATGGATCTAGCAAACGACTATGACGATGTGAAAATGCGAATGCGAATTTGCGAGGACGGCAAAAGCGCAGTTACGGAGATTTTGCCGATAGAGTATTTTGCCGATATTGATGCGACTCTGGTTCGAGCCGTACCGCTCACGGGTAGACAGCATCAAATTCGCTTGCATTTGTTCCACGTGGAACATAGGATTTTAGGCGAACCGCTCTACGGTCTAGCGCGACCGCAAATCGAAAAAATTTTAGATAAAGATATGAGCGAAATCGAGCGAATTTTTACAACCGGCGCACCGAGGTTACTGTTGCACTCGGATGAAATTTGCTTTAAATTTGACGGCGTAGAGTATAAAATTAAATCCAAATTTGACGCTAAAAACGAGTTTTATGACCTCGTAAAATCAAAGTAAAATATAAGCAATGAAGTTAGATATCGAGCAATTAAAATCAGAATTTAAAAAGTGGACTAAATACGCAAAACCGGTTTAACAGCGTTGGCAAACACTCGCTAGATGTCGATAAAATTTTTGCTCCGTTTAGCGTCAAATTTACAAAATTTGAGCAGCTATCAAAGCTACTAAAATCAAACGAGTGGGGCGATATCGACTTTGATATATTTGCCGAAATTTGCTGTTTTAGCGATCAAATTTTACGACAATACTCGCTTACGGATGATCTCGCAGTTACTGCGCGAGAGATTTTGTCAACTAAAAAGAGCGATTAATTCAAGATATTCAGACATGGGGCTTGCTGATTTAAGCCTATGACTATTCGGTTTTTCCGATTGTTCTGCGCACATTTCAAGAGTATGCCATACGCAAAATTCGCCCGAATTTCCGCATTGATTTCAATACAAATTTGCTAAGAATGTTAAATTTAGGCCATCTTCCTTGCGGTTGGAAGTATAATGCACCAAAACCCCAGCAGGCTTACAGTCCTATTAAATTTGTGGGTGATAGCGTAAAGCGGCAGTATAAATTTGACCACGATAACGGAGTGCTGTATATCTATTAAAAATAAATAATAAAACTAAAGTTTCGCTTTTATCGCTACTCTGTTATAATATTTTTGCTGATTTGTCTTATGGTTTGAAAATAATCTCCGAATTTATCTTCGACTTTTTTGAAGTTTTTATCTTGTTTATGTCCTTTTTATCGCGGTGACAGAGTAGCAAATAGGTCGTAAAGTGTAAAATATCTAAAATATCGGCTCTTAATTTTTTATCTTCTATCTCGTTTTCTAGGCAGATTTTTAGGATTTTTTGAAAATTTCTTATCAAAATAGCAAAAATCATAGAGCAAAAATGCTATATCATCGGTCGCGTTTGTCATAAAAAGCCGTCTTTATAATAAGTCCGAGCCCCGCAAAAACTACAACACAAACGAAAACTATCTGGGATATATCAAGTAGCGTCATTTTGCCGTCTTGGCTATTGTTTTGCCGCTCGTTTGATTGTCGCGCTCTTTAAGCTGTCCGCACGCCGCGCTGATATCTAGGCCCTTGCTTTGTCTGATGGTGCAGGTAACGCCATGATCGCGCAGATACATCTGAAATGCCTCCATATCGGCTGTGTTCGGACGACCGTATTCGCTGCCCTCGTGCGGATTAAAGTAGATCAAATTTACCTTTGCCTTGATGCCGTGCAGCAGCGATACAAGCTTTTTGGCGTCCTTTATGCCGTCGTTCATGTCTTTTATGACGAGATACTCAAACATCACTCGCTTACGCATATCGATGGGAAACCCCCTCACCGCCTCCATAACGGACTCGATTTTGTAGGCGTTATTTATCGGCATTAGTTTGCTTCGTAGCTCGTTAGTAACGGCGTGCAAAGATATCGCTAACAGCACGCCCAAATCCATCTCGCCGAGCTTTTTTATCTGGCTGCCTAACCCGCTCGTGCTAACGGTCTGGCGGCGCGGAGCGATAGCTAACCCGTCGTTTTCCTTTAAAATTTTTATGGCTTTACTAACGTTTTCTAGGTTATCTAGTGGCTCACCCATGCCCATATATACGATGTTTACGCGGCGCTCATACGGGATTTTATTTTCTCTTTTTATCCATAAAATTTGCCCCACTATTTCGCCCGGCGTTAGGTTTCTCGTTAGTCCGCTCTTGCCCGTTAGGCAAAACGAACAGCCCATGCGGCAGCCTACCTGCGAGCTAACGCAGATCGTATAACGAGCGTGGCGCGCTACCTCGCCGTTTTCATCGCTGAGCTCCTCTTTCATCGGTAGCAGCACGCTTTCGATCCGAAGGCCATCTTTAAGCTCGAAAAGATACTTTATAGAGCCGTCGACGCTCTGTTCAAATTTGACGCACTTTAGCGGATTAAGGTAAAACTCCTGCGCCAAATTTGCGCGCATTTCTTTCGGCAAATTTAGCATTTCATCAAAACTAGTTGCGTTTTTCTTATATAGCCATTCGAAAATTTGCTTAGCGCGAAACGGCGGCGAGAGCTGCTCTTTTAGCTCGTCTAATGTAAAATCAAGCAAATTTTTCAAATGATTTCCTTTTGTTTTAGGTATTTTTCGAGCTCTTTTTTTGCTTGCTCATGGTTTTTGATAAAGTCTGCGTGTGCGTTTTTGTCACAGAAATTCGTTGCTACAAATATACCGTAAGCCGGGATTTGAAATTTCTGCGCGACTTTGAGGACGGCAAAAAATTCCATATTTTCTAAAAAATATCCGCGCGCAAAAAGCTCATGAGCCAAATTTTGGTCGGTCGTGATAAAATTTGAGGAGTTTACCTTGCATGTTCCACGTGGAACAACAGAAGCGATTTCACTCTCTATCGGCGAATAGCTTTTGTTTTCTAGGCTTGAAATTTCGATATTTGCTACGACCGAGCTCTCGTAAATTTCAAAAATCTGACCATCTTTGTAAAGTCCTGCCGAGCCTATAAAAATAATCTCGCTCGGTAGTGCGTTTAAAATTTTACCTGGATTTTGGGAGGATTTTGCGCTTTGTAAAATAGGCGAATCTATCAAATTTAGCCTCTCGTCAAGTTGCTGACTAGTTATCAAATTTTGCTCGTATCTATTGCAACTATCGACCATGGCTCGCTTTTGCAAAAGCGCCGTCAAATTTATGCTCATATCCACTAGCCCCACGCCCATAGGTAGAGCGAATGCAAATACTTCGTTTCGTCCCGCTGAAATAATCACACCCTACCCTTTTGTGCGCCAAATTTGAGTTCAAATTTCACAGCCTAACCTCGATACCTTGATTACGCAAATATGTCTTAAGCGCCTTGATTTCGATCTCTCTAAAGTGAAAGATAGATGCTGCCAGACACGCGTCCGCACCTGCTAAAAATGCGTCTTTAAAGTGCTCCATCTTGCCAGCGCCGCCGCTTGCGATCACGGGAATATCAAGCGCGCTGAAAATTCGCGTCAAATTTAGCTCAAAGCCGTTTTTGACGCCGTCACAGTCCATCGACGTGAGTAAAATTTCGCCCGCGCCACGTTCCTGAGCTTCTTTTGCCCAAGCAAGCGCATCTTTGCCCGTATCTAGTCTACCTCCGTTTATAAAAACGCTGTAGCCCTCGCCTGTTTTCTTTGTATCAATCGCGACTACGACGCACTGCGAGCCAAATTTATTTGCCGCTTCGTCTATCAAATTTGGATTTTTTATCGCGGCTGAGTTGAGGCTGATTTTATCGCAGCCAACGTTTAGTAGGCGCGAGATGTCGTCGATCGTGCGTATGCCGCCGCCAACGGTCAGCGGGATAAAAAGCTCGCGCGCGACTCGCTCCACGACGTCCACGATCGTATCGCGCTCAAGGTGCGACGCCGTGATATCGAGGAAACACAGCTCGTCCGCGCCCTCTTCGTTGTAGCGTTTGGCTATCTCGACCGGATCGCCCGCATCCACTAGACCTACGAAATTTACGCCCTTTACCACGCGTCCGTCTTTGACGTCTAGGCACGGGATTATGCGTTTTGCAAAATGATTCATCGCTCTTCTTTAGCTAAAATTTGGCTTTATTTTAGCTAAATTTGACTTATCTAATCATTACATAAGATATTTTTGGGTAAAATCGGCGAAAATTTGAGGTAAATTTACGCCGATGCCGCAAACATCGGTGTGCTTTAGGTGGGTGCAGGGAGCTTGCTCCCGCCCGTAAAGAGTGGCTTCGCTACTCTGCGGAGTTAAAATGGAAAATATTAAAGCAAAAAAATGCTTCGGACAAAATTTTTTACACGACGAAGCGACGCTAAACAAAATCATCCAAGCGATTCCCAAAGATACGCGAAATATCGTTGAGATTGGGCCTGGCTTAGGTGATTTGACATTTAGAATTTTGCGGATTTGCGGCGTAACTAGCTATGAGATAGATACCGAGCTTTTTGCGTTGCTACAGAAAAAATTCGCAAACGAAATTCAAAACGGACGATTGAAACTTTTTTGCAAAGACGCGCTGGATCAGTGGAGCGAAGACGGCTTAAACGATGAGCCGTATTTTTTAGCGGCAAACCTGCCCTACTACGTTGCTACGAAGATGATCCTAAATGCGATCGAAGACGAGAAATGTCGCGGCCTGGTCGTGATGATACAAAAGGAAGTCGCGCTCAAATTTAGCGCGAAAAGCGGCGATAGAGATTTTAGCTCTTTGGCGATTTTAGCCTCGCTTCAAGGCGGCTGCGAGCTGCTTTTTGACGTGGATGCGAGCTACTTTAACCCACCGCCGAAGGTGACTTCCTCGGTTATAAAACTGCAAAAAAGTAAAAATTTAATAGGCGAAACGGGTATATTTGAGAGTAAATTTGAATACGAAAAATTTAAAACTTACCTCAAAATCGCCTTTAGCGCTGTCTCTTATAC
>CAUUAH010000016.1:0-16412 GCA_963542985.1 uncultured Campylobacter sp.
ATGTGTATAAGAGACAGAGATAAAATTTAAAATTTCGCCGCCTAAAAGATCGGCCAGTATAAAATTTGAGATTAAAGTCGCGCCGACAAAGGCTTTTATTATAATTTTAGTGCTAAAATAAGGGCTTAAAATTTTTTTTATTAAGGAACCCCATGCAAGAAGGAAATTTCGTAGCTTCATTACTGCCTCTAGTCGTGCTTTTCGCGATATTTTATTTTTTGGTTATCAGACCGCAGCAAAAACAGCAAAAAGCTCATGCCGCGATGCTAGCCGCACTCGAAAAAGGCGACAAGATCATAACTAGCGGCGGACTAATCTGCGAGGTGATAAAACCGGAAGAGGATTTTATCAGAGTTAAGCTTAACGACGACGTAATCGTGCGCGTTTCACGCGAATTCGTCGCGAGAAAAATAGAAAAAACAGAGACGAAAGCAAATGCGTAACGGCAAAATAACGTATAGGCTGATCATCTTTGCTTTGGCTTTGATTTTCGGCATTATCTTTTCCGCGCCGTCTTTTACGGACAAGCTAGGCGGGTCTAAAATCAGTCTAGGACTTGATTTGCAAGGGGGGCTTCATATGCTCCTTGGCGTTGAGACCGAGGAGGCCGTGCACTCAAAGATCAAGTCGATCGCCGCTAGCGTGAACTATTTTGCGAAAAAAGAGGACGTTTTGATCGATAGCTTTAAGATCCGCGAGGATAAGGTGGACTTTGAACTACTCGACGCAGACGAAGCCGCTAAAATCGACGGCATGCTAAAAGACATCAAGGGCCTTAACGTACAAAAAGACGGTCTAAAATACTCTGTCGGTCTAACGGACGCCGAGAAGGCCGAAACTATCGAATACGCGATAAACCAAGCGGTCGAAACGATCAGAAACCGTCTTGATCAGTTCGGTTTAGCAGAGCCAACCGTTGCAAGGCAGGGCAAGGATAATATCCTAGTCGAGCTTCCCGGCATCAAAACGGCGGCTGATGAGCAGCGCGCTCGCGATCTCATCGCAAAAGCTGCACATCTCCAGCTGATGGCCGTCGATGAAAAGCGCCAGTCGCAGGCAAACTCGATGAGCGAGGCCGAGGCTGAGAGCTACGGCGACATCATCTATCCGGACGTCAAAAATGCGCAGATAAAATACGTCGTAAAAAACATCCCCGTCCTTGACGGCGCGATGCTAACGGACGCTAGAGTGGCATTTGATCAGCGCACGAACGCGCCTATCATCAGCTTTACTTTAAACGCCGAGGGAGCTAGAATTTTTGGCGATTTTACCGGTGCAAACGTAGGCAAGCGACTAGCTATCGTGCTTGACGGCAAGGTTTATTCGGCTCCTTCGATAAACGAGAGAATCGGCGGCGGAAGCGGTCAGATAAGCGGCGGATTTAGCGTAGAGGAGGCTCACGACGTAGCTATCGCTCTTAGAAGCGGCGCTCTTTTGGCTCCCGTAAAAATGCTAGAAAAGCGAAGCGTAGGACCAAGCCTTGGTGCTGATAGTATAAGACAATCTATGATCGCGCTTGCGTCGGCTTCGGTTTTGGTGGTACTGTTTATGATAGCTTATTACGGATTTAGCGGTATTTTGGCAAATATCGCGCTTGTCGCAAATATCTTAATATTGGTCGCCGTGATGGCGATGTTCGGCGCTGCTCTAACGCTACCGGGTATGGCTGGTATAGTGCTAACTATCGGTATGGCAGTCGATGCCAATGTCATCATAAACGAGCGTATCAGAGAGCTACTGCGCGATGGAGCTAGCATCGCAACTAGCGTGAAGAAAGGTTATGAGAACGCGATGAGCGCGATCATAGACTCAAATTTGACAACGCTTATTACCTCGGTCGTTCTTTATGCCTACGGTACTGGACCTGTCAAGGGCTTTGCCGTAACTATGGGCATAGGTATCATCGCTTCGATGATAACGGCGATCTTGGGTACTCACGGTATGTTTGATACGATTATAAATAAAATAGAAAAAAGCGGCAACACGCGGTTTTGGTTCGGTTATAAAAGGGTATAAATGCAATTTTTCTCAAAGGCATATGTTTATGATTTTATGAGCAAGCGCTATATCGCGCTCGCCGTATCTGCCGTACTATTTTTCGGTTCGCTATTTTTGATGGCGACGAAGGGCTTTAACTACGGCATCGACTTTTCGGGCGGTACGCTCATTCAGGTGAAATACGATAGCGCAGTCTCGCTAGATAAAATTCGCGCGGCTTTGGCAAAGGACGAAGCCTATAAAAACGCGAGCGTTACGGAATTTGGCTCAGCGGAAGAAGTTACGATTAGATTTTCCGGGGCAAACTCAAATTTGGGTAGCGACGTCGGAGCTAGCGTAGCCGAGCTTTTAAAAGATACGGGCAAATTTGAGATCCGCCGTACGGACGTGGTCGGACCAAAGGTCGGTGACGAGCTACGCGAAAAAGGCGTGATGGCGCTTGCGATCTCGCTCGTGGGTATTTTGATCTACATCGCGTTTAGATTCGAGTGGAGATTTGCGATGGCGGCGGTTGCTTCGGAGATTCACGACGTCGTGATCACGATGGGCGCGATCAGCTTTTTTGCCATCGACGTAAATTTGGACACTCTCGCGGCGATCCTTACGGTCGTGGGCTACTCGCTAAACGATACGATTATCGTCTTTGACCGTATCAGAGAGAACATAAAAACCAGCAAGAGCACGCATCTTGATACGATAATAAACGAATCGGTCTCTGCGACGCTAACTAGAACGATACTCACCTCGGGCACCACGCTCATCACGGTTGTCGTGCTGTTTTTGTTCGGCGGAGATATGATACACGGATTTTCTTTGGCGCTGATAGTTGGCATAGTCATCGGTACACTTAGCTCGATATTCGTCGCTGCGCCTATGCTTTTGTGGTTTAAATTCAGTGTGGAGAAATACCGCGCCATGGAAGCGGAAAAGGCGCGCGTACAAAGAGAGAAAGACAAGCAACGCGCGATGTTTGAAAAAGGCACTATATAAGGAGAAGCGATGAACTGGGGCAAGGTTGTTTATATATTTTTCGCGCTTATGAGCCTGACGACGACGGCGGGGTTTTTGTACGATAAAAACGAGATTGCGCTATTTGTAGCGGCAAGCGTAAACGTGATCTCGACGCTGCTAAAAATCGGCGTCAAAAACGTCTTTGCAGCCGAGCTTTTTGCCAGCTCGCTAGTGGCCGACTTGCATCTTATTCCGGCTTTTGTGCTACTTCAGGTAAACGGCAACGCGCATATGGCGTATTCGCTAGCGATCGGCGCCGCGATAGCAAACGTCTTTTCTCTAGCGCTTGTTTTGGTCGAGTCCGGCAAGACGCAAGAAGAATTTTAGGAGTAAAAATGAGTGAAATTTTAAAATACGAGCCGGCGAAAATAGAAAAAAAATGGCAAGAAATTTGGAGTAAAAACGGCGAATTTGAGCCCAAAGACGACTACAGCCTGCCTAAAAAATACATCCTAAGCATGTTTCCGTATCCTAGCGGACGTATCCATATGGGGCACGTGAGAAACTACACCATCGGCGACGCCTTGGCTCGCTACTATCGCAAGCGCGGCTACAACGTCCTTCATCCGATCGGCTTTGATAGTTTCGGCATGCCTGCGGAAAATGCAGCGATAAAGCACAAAATCCATCCTAAAATTTGGACTTACGAAAATATAGACTACATGCGCGGCGAGCTTGAAACGCTAGGACTTAGCTTTTCTAAAAAGCGCGAATTTGCGACTTCCGATCCGCTTTATACTAAATTTGAGCAAGAGTTTTTTATCAAAATGTATGAAAAAGGGCTGGTCTACCGCAAAAGCGCGGTCGTAAACTGGTGCGAATACGATCAAACCGTGCTTGCTAACGAGCAAGTCGAGGACGGGTGCTGCTGGAGATGCGGAAATGCCGTCATCCAGCGCGAGCTACCTGGCTATTATTTAAAGATCACGGATTACGCGCAGGAGCTACTAGACGACCTAAAGCGCCTTGAAGGCAAATGGCCTTCTCAAGTGCTCACGATGCAGGAAAACTGGATCGGCAAGAGCTTTGGCTTGGAGTTTAAATTTGAGCTTGACGAGGAGTCGAAGCGGATTTTAGAAGGCGGCGAACAGATAGACGGATTTGAGGTATTTACTACCCGTCCGGATACGATTTATGGCGTTAGCTATGCTGCCTTGGCGCCTGAGCACAAGATAGTAAAAAGGCTACTTGACGGCGGTAAGCTAGAGGCAGATAAGGCTGAGCGAATCAGGAAAATTTTAAACCAAAGCCCGCGCGAACGCCAAGCTAGCGAAAAAGACGGACTGTTTTTGGGTATTAACGTCCTGCATCCGCTAACTGGCGAAAAAGTACCGGTTTGGGTAGCCAATTTCGTTTTAGCGGACTACGGTAGCGGCGCGGTTATGGCGGTGCCGGCTCACGATGAGCGCGACTATGAGTTTGCGAGTAAATTTGACCTACCGATAAAGTGGGTGGTTAAACCTGCGCAGGGCGAATTTGAGGGCGGCAAGGCGCTAACTGAATACGGAATATCTGTAAATTCGCCGCTCATAAATGGTCTTGGCAGCGAAGAGGCAAAACTAAAAATCATAGAAAAATTTGAAGCGGATAAAATCGGTAAACGCGTCGTAAATTTTAAGATCCGCGACTGGGGTATCTCTAGACAGCGCTACTGGGGCGCGCCGATACCGATGGTGCACTGCAAGTGCTGCGGCGTCGTGCCTGAAAAGATCGAAAATTTGCCAGTGACGCTACCTGACGACGTGCAGATAACGGGCGAGGGGAATCCACTCGATAAACACGAGAGCTGGAAGCACGTAAAGTGCCCAAAATGCGGCGGCGAGGCTATCCGCGAGACCGATACGATGGATACGTTTTTTGAGAGTAGCTGGTATTTCGCTAGATACGCGAGCGACGAAAAAACGTGGCAGGATCGCGCGTTTGATGCTAAAAGCGTGAATTATTGGATGAATGTGGATCAGTATATCGGCGGTATCGAGCACGCAATCTTGCACTTGCTTTATGCGAGGTTTTTCCAAAAGGCTTTGCGAGATCTGGGCTACCTCAGAGACGACGAGCCGTTTGAGCGCCTGCTTACTCAGGGTATGGTGCTAAAAGACGGCAAAAAAATGAGTAAAAGCAAGGGCAACGTGGTTGATCCAGATGATATCATACATAAATACGGCGCCGATACGGCGAGGCTTTTTATCCTATTTGCCGCGCCTCCGCAAAAAGAACTTGAGTGGAACGATAGCGCGGTCGAGGGCGCGTTTAGATTTATAAACCGCTTGTACGAACGAAGCGCGAATGTCAAAAAATGCACGCAAATCCCGCAGATAGCGCACGCAAATTTGAGCAAAGAAGAAAAATATGCGCGTATGAAGGTTTATGAGGCGCTTAAAAAATCAAACGACGTTTATGAGGAAAATTTTACCTTTAACACTTTGATCGCCGCCTGCATGGAAGCTCTAAACGCGGTAAACGCGCAGGATAATCAGGACGTAACGACGGAAGCGTTTTTCATTATCTTAAATTTGCTAGAGCCTATCGTGCCGCACGTTGCAAACGAACTTAGCGAGCAGTTATTTGGCAGGGCAAATTTTACGAAAATAGAAATTTTAGACGAGGTTTTCGAAAAAGATAGCTTAAATTTGGCTATTACCGTTAACGGCAAAAGGCGCGGCGAATTTGAAGCGCCGAGCAGCGCAAGCGAGGACGAGGTTTTGGCTCTGGCCGGGCAATGTGCGGCTAAATGGCTAGAAGGAAAAGAGATAATCAAACAAATTTACGTGAACGGCAAACTCGTAAATTTTGTAATAAAAGGCTAAAATTTGAAGATAAAAATTTTACTATTTTTAGCGGCTTTTGTCTTGGTCGGATGCGGCTATAAACCCGTCTCGAAGATCACAAACGACATAATGGGCGACCGCGTCTACGTAAATGTGCTGATAAGCAAAGAAGAGCCTAAAAACAGCGTCTGGATCAAAGATAGCGTGCTAGAGGGTATCGTAACAAGGCTGGGTAAGCGCATGAGCTACGATAAAAACGAGCCTACGACGATAACCGTTTCGATCAAATCGCTCAACTACCAAGCGTTGCTATACGACGAAAACGGTTATGTGACGTCGTATAAGGCGATATTAACGCTAAATTTCGATACTAAGCTAAAAGGCGGCAAGATACTATCGGTGACGACTTCGGGCGAGCACGACTTCACCGTCTCGCAAAAGGTGAGAGATACTAGATTCGCAGACGGCGTTATCAGCGAGAGCGAGAAGTATAACGCCATAAAAGAGGCTTCGCAAGAGGCTTTTGACGAGTATATCGCAGTGCTTGCGGTAAAGGGGCTAAAAAATGGCAATTAGCGTAAATCAGATCATAAGAGAAGCTATACAGGCAATAAAAGATCGCGGACTCGTATTTACTCCGGACAACTACGCGGAGGTTTTTTGCGAGATAGCAAAAAAAAACGGCGTTACCTTGCCCGAGTGCCAAAAGCTCGAAAAATACGTCGCAAGACTAAATGATGATTTTAAAGATCAGCTAAAGCAAAAAAACGTAAAAAACGTGGACGAGCTTTTTGCGTTTATGGCCTCTAGGTTAAATTCGCCAAGCATAATAGACAACTCAAAGCTCGTAAGCGCGCTTTTGCTAATGAATAAAAGGGTTTTGCAAAGCATATCCCTCCTACACAACAAAAACGCCAAAGAGCTCTCGGAAAGCAGTATAGAGGCGCTAAATAGGAGGCTT
This sequence comes from uncultured Campylobacter sp., assembly GCA_963542985.1. Lineage (GTDB taxonomy): Bacteria > Campylobacterota > Campylobacteria > Campylobacterales > Campylobacteraceae > Campylobacter_A. Next base: position 6,739 of record CAUUAH010000016.1, read on the forward strand.
GACGTAGCCACGGTAGAAAAAGTAAAAGACAAGTGGTTTGATTTTTTAACCGATTACGACGATTCGTTTTTAAAGCGTCTTGGCTCATACGGCATAAAAAAATTCGACGATTTGCAATCTATCGTCATAGAGCTTGATAATGCAACCATAAAAGAGCTAGATAGCACGCAAATTTACGAAAAAATAATCCCGCTCATAGCTATGATGCTAGAGCCTTCTATCACCGATAAAATCAGCGACGACGTAAGAAAAATAAATAAAATTTTAAAAAGCGATCCAAGCCTGCTCGAAGACGGTCAAACAAGAGAAAAGATAGAGGAGTTGACCAAAAAACGAATCGAGCTAGATAAGGCTGAAATTTTAAATAAAGTCGGCGTGCTTGATAAGGTTTTAGATGGCATAAATAACCAAATCGTAAGCCTAATCAGTAGCTCATCAAAAAGCTCTAGCACGATGCAGTATATCAAAGACGACCTAAGCTCGATAAATTTACGCGAAGATAGCTTTGAAGGCATTAGAGACAAGATGCTAACCATCGCCGACGCCCTTGACGGCGAGGTTAAACAGCTGGGCGAACAGATGGTAAACGATCAAAAGACCATAAAAGAGCTTCAAGAAAGAGTAAATAAACTTGAAACCGATCTAGAAAGCGCAAGATCTCAGAGCAAAGAGGACTTTTTAACCAAAACCGGAACCAAAAAGGCGCTAGTTGAAGAGCTCGAGCGAATGGAACAAAAATACAACAGATACGGCAACGATTACGGCGTTTGCTTTTTTGACATAGACCACTTTAAACGCATAAACGACGTTTACGGGCACGAAGCGGGCGACGTCGTCTTGGCTACCATAGGCAAGATGCTTAGAAAATACTCCCGCCAGGCTGATTTCGTCGGTAGATACGGCGGCGAAGAGTTTGTTATTTTATTGCCTGAGATTTCTCTGGGCGACGCGGTCAAATTTGCCGACAAGATGCGAGAAATCGTACAAAATTCTAAATTTATGTATAAAGGCGAGCGCATAGACGTGACGGCAAGCTGCGGCGTAGCGATAAGAAGCGCAAGTACGGGCTCGAATGCGACGATAGAAGAGGCCGACAAGATGCTTTATCAAGCAAAGCAGGGCGGCAGAAACAAGGTCATGCCGGAATGCTAAATGAATGTTAGATAATTTTTTAGAAAACAAACCCCTTTTTTATAAGGAAATCAACCGCGCGCGCATGCCAAACGCCTTTAAATTCGTGCAGGGCGCGTTTAAAATACCAAAAATCATCCATATTATCGGTACGAACGGCAAGGGCAGCACCGGGCGATTTTTGTCGCAGATGCTCGCTCGCGGCCATAGCGTCGGACACTATACGAGCCCCCATATTTTCGAGTTTCGCGAGAGATTTTGGATGAACGGCGCCGTAGCTAGCGCGGATGCGCTCGAGACGGCTCACGAGAGGCTGATTAAAATTTTACCTCCCGAGGTCGCGCGCTCGCTTTCGTATTTCGAGTACGCGACGTTACTTTGCGCTCCGCTTTTTGAGGGGTGCGACTTTTTCGTCTGCGAGGCTGGCGTAGGCGGCGAATTTGACGCTACGAACGTATTTGATAAGCGTCTTAGCCTCTTTACTCCGATCGGCTTTGACCACACGGCGCTGCTTGGTGACACGCTAGAGCAGATCGCGACGACCAAATTTAACGCGATGGCGGACGCTGTTTTGATGAACGACGAGATGAGTGAGCTTTGCGTCGGTATCGCTAGAGGGATCGCTGCCAAAAAAGGCGCGACGCTCAAATTTGCTTCCCAAAATTTAAGCAACGAGGATAAAAACGAGATTAAAATTTATGCGCAAGAATTCGGCTTGCCCGAGTTTTTACGTTCAAATTTAACCCTTAGCTCTTCGGCGTTTAAGGAGCTTGGATTTAGCTTAAATTTAGCAAATTTAGGCGCGCTTGATCTAAATGGACGCTGCGAAAAGATCGCGCCAAACGTAACGATCGACGTCGGACACAACGAGATGGCGGCGCAGGCTCTAGTGAAAAGATTTGCGGGCAAAAAGCTAAATTTGATCTTTAACGCCTTTGCCGACAAGGACATAAAAGCCGTTCTAAAGGCGATCAGGCCAATCGTCAAAAAAACCTACATCATCGAGTACGAGACGCCGGGCCGCGAGCTTGCGACGGAGCAGGTGAAAGAGGCTTTGCGCCAGCTCGGTATGGAGTTTGCCGACTTTACGGATGTGCGCGCGGACGAGGAGTATCTGGCGTTCGGGTCGTTTTACCTCGTGGAAGCCTTCTTAAAAAGGTACCGCGGTGCAAAGTGAGGTTTTTGAGTATTTTTTAAACGGAGGCGATGCGCAGCTGCTCGTCTGCGAGGACGACAAGGAGGCCATCGCGGCTCTTAGCGCGGCGGAATTTGCCGGGCTTAGGGCTTTTAGATTGCCCGATTTTAGAGCGCGCGAGGGCGATGATCTGCGCAGCTTTAGCGCCGAGCTTTTTGAGTTATCCTCCGAGCTAGCCAAATTTTACGAATTTGAGGGCAAAAAGGTCCTTATCAGCCCCGTTTGCACGGTGCTAAACAAACTGCCCGGCAAAAAACATCTACAAAAGCTAACGCTAAATTTCGGCGACAAAATCGACCCCAAAGAGCTAGCCGAAAAGCTACTGCGCTTTGGCTACGAGGCGGTTGATATCGTGGAGAGCGAGGGTGAGTTTTGCGTTCGCGGCGAGATAATCGACGTTTTTTGCGTCGGCGCGCAGGAACCAAATCGCATTTTGCTATTTGACGACGAGATAGAGAGTATCAGGCACTACAGCACGCAAACGCAAATTTCAAACAAAACCGAGCTAAAAAGCGTTGAAATTTCGCCTTTTATCGCGGCTCTGGGCGAGGCCGAGTTTGAAAAAACCTCCGAAAAAATAAAAGATATGCAAACGGACGTGCTAATCAGCGACCTAAAGACGCTCGGATTTTGGGCGATAGATGGATTTATAGACTACACGCGCGAATTTAAAACGGTTTTAACGAAAAAAATTGACGGCTTTGAGCGGGATCTAGGAGAGGTAGCAAATTTGCCCGTCTTGCCCGCAGCTAAAGTTTATAAAGATTTAAGCGTAACTTTAAACGCCGATTTTTTCGAGCTAAATAAAAATAAAAAAATCAAGGTTTTAGCGCGTAACGAGGGGCTTTTTAACGCATTAAATTTGAGCGAATACAAAAACGTAGAGTTTGTGCAAACCCAGGCCGCGTTAAATTTGGTCTCACCAAGCGAAATCATCGTCTCGCTAAATAAATTTGAAAAGAAAAAACGCGCTAAAAAGCCAAGCTTAGTGATCGACGAGCTAAAGGCCGGCGACTACGTCGTGCACGAGGAGTACGGCATCGGCAAATTTACGGGGCTTGAAAAGCTAACCGTGCTAGGCAGGACGCGCGAGTTTGTCGTGATCGTTTATCAAAACGAGGACAAACTGCTTTTGCCCGTCGAGCATCTAAATTTGATCGATCGCTACGTCGCGGGCAGCGGCAGTATCGCGGTTTTAGACCGCCTGGGCAAGGCAAATTTCGCCAAGATAAAAGAAAAAGTTAGAGCTAAGCTTTTCGTCATCGCGTCAAAGATTATTTCACTAGCCGCCCAGCGCGAGCTAATCCGCGGCGAAATCATCGAAAAAGACGATGCGGAGTATCTAAATTTCTTGCAAAACGCGGGCTTTGCCTACACGAGAGATCAGGAGCGCGCATCAAGCGACATCGCAAACGACCTAAAAAGCGGCAAGGTGATGGATAGGTTGCTTAGCGGCGACGTGGGATTCGGTAAAACCGAAGTTGCGATGAATGCGATATTTAAGTGCTTAAAATCGGGCTTTCAAGCGCTATTTTTCGTACCGACGACGCTTCTTAGCTCGCAACATTTTAAAAGCCTAAAAGAGAGGCTGGGCAAATTTGACGTTAGCGTCTTTAAGCTTGACCGTTTCACGAGCGCGAAGGAAAAAGCGGCCGCGGTTAAGGCGCTAGAGGCGGGACGGCCTTGCGTTTGCGTGGGTACGCACTCGCTTTTATCAGTAAAGCCCTCAAATTTGGGCCTCATCATCATCGATGAGGAGCATAAATTCGGCGTCAAGCAAAAAGAAAAACTAAAAGAGATCTCAAGCGCCTCGCACGTGCTATCTATGAGTGCGACTCCGATACCGCGCAGCCTAAATATGGCGCTTTCAAGCGTCAAGGGCTACTCAGTGCTACAAACTCCGCCAAGCTCGCGCCTAGACGTGCGAACCAGCGTGCGCGAGTGGGACGAAAAGGCGGTAAAAGAGGCCGTGATGCGCGAACTGCGCCGCGGCGGGCAAATTTTTTATATCCACAACCACATCGCCACGATGCCTCAGGCAAAAAAGCAAATTTTGGGCATCATGCCAAATTTACGCATCCTCACGCTACACTCCAAGATCGACGCTAAAACGACCGAAGAGGAGATGATGAAGTTTGAAAACGGCGAATACGACGTACTGCTAAGCACCAGCATCGTAGAAAGCGGCATCCACCTGCCAAACGTAAACACCATTATCATCGAGGGCGCGAATAAATTCGGCATCGCAGACCTGCATCAGCTGCGCGGGCGCGTCGGCAGGAGCGACAAGCAGGCGTATTGTTACTTCCTGGTCGAAGACAAAAATGCTCTAAGCGCAGACGCCCTAAAACGCCTAGTCGCGCTTGAGAGTAATTCGTTTTTGGGCTCGGGCAGCGTGCTGGCGTATCACGATCTAGAAATCAGAGGCGGCGGAAACCTCGTCGGCGAAGCTCAAAGCGGCCATATCGAGGCAATCGGCTACTCGCTCTACATCAAGATGCTTGAAGAAGAGATAAATAAGCTGCTGAACAAAGAGAGCTTTGAGAGTGCGAAAATCGACCTGAAGCTTAGCATAAACGCGTTTTTAAACTCGGAGTTTATCGGCGAGGACAGGCTTCGCTTGGAGCTATATAGACGGCTTAGCAAGTGTAAAGAAGTTGCCGAGGTTTATGAGATAGAGGGCGAGATAGAGGATAGATTCGGCAAGCCCGATATCTACACCAAGCAGTTTTTAAGCCTCATTATAATTAAAATTTTAGCTATAAAAGCGGGCTTTAAAGCTATCTCAAACGCCGAGCAAAACATTGTGCTAACCGCGCAAAACGGCGAACAAACCAGACTAAGGTCAAAGAGCAAAGACGATGACGACGTGATAGAGGAGATATTGATCTACCTTAGAAAACTAAATAAAGGACTGGCGGAAAAATGATAGACTGGAACACGACTGCCGCAGCGATTTATCGGCGTAAATTTGGCGCATTAAAAGGCGTGATAGACGTTGATTTTACGCAGCTTGAGGGGCTTGTCGGGATCGAAAAACAAAAAGAAGAGCTCGTAGAAAATACGCGAAATTTTTTAGAGGGCAAGGGTGCAAATCACGCGATACTGTGGGGCGCGCGAGGATGCGGTAAAAGCAGCCTGGTTAAGGCTGTTTTTACTAAATTTTACCCTGAGGGTTTGCGGCTTATAGAGCTAAAAAACGACGAGCTGGAGATGATACCCGAGATCATTTACGAGATCAGGGATAGTAGCTTTAAATTTATCATTTTTTGCGACGACCTTAGCTTTGAGGCGGGGGATAGGAGCTATAAATTTTTAAAACCCGTGCTTGAAGGTTCGATCGAAAAGGCGCCTAAAAACGTGCTAGTTTACGCCACATCAAACCGCCGCCACCTGATTAGCGAACTAAAAAGCGACAACGATGGCGCGAAAGTCGGCGAGACGGAGCTGCACTATAGCGACGCGGTCGAGGAAAAGATCGCGCTTAGCGATAGATTCGGGCTTTGGCTCAGCTTTTATCAGGGCAGCTTTACGGACTATCTAAAGATCGTGGATTTTTATTTTAAAGATTTCGTAGGCGACAGAGCGATGCTTCATGAGCTGGCTAAGCAATACGCCCAGCTTCGCGCGAGCCGCTCGGGACGCACCGCGAGGCAGTTTTACTTAAGCTATAAAGATAAAATTTGATGGCAAATTTAACTAGGGTGGGATTTATCGGCGACATCGTCGGGCGCGCGGGACGAAGCGCGGTGATGCAAATTTTACCCAAATTTAAGCGAGAATTCGAGCTTGACTTTATCGTTGCAAACGCCGAAAACGCAAGCGGAGGCTTTGGCCTTACCGCGACCAACGCGCACGAGCTGCTGGGCTGCGGTATCGACGCGATCACGGGCGGCAATCACAGCTTTGATAAAAAAGACGTGGTAGCGCTGATGGACGCCCTGCCTATCATCCGTCCGTATAACCACTTCGCGGGCACGGCCGGGCGCGGCGCGATAAATTTGAGTAAAGAGGGCAAAAGCCTAAGCGTGGTAAATTTGATGGGGCACTACGGCTTGCCGCATACGAACAACGCCTTTTTGGAGGCCGAGCGCGCACTAGGCGAGTGCGAGAGCGAAAATATCCTAATAGACTTTCACGCCGAGGCCACGAGCGAGAAAAACGCCTTTTTTAGGCTATTTTGCGGGCGAGTAGGCGCGATAGCCGGCACTCACACGCACGTAGGCACCGATGATCTTCAAATTTTAAACGGCACGGCCTACGTGAGCGACGTAGGGCTTAGCGGGGCGTTTGACGGCGTCATCGGTATGGACGCGGAAGCGCCTGTGAAGAGCTTTTTAACGGGCCTTAAGCACTCGTTTAAGGTAAATGAAAAATGCAGGCGAATCTTTCAAATGGTCGTGTTTGAATTTGACGGCGGGCGCTGCATGGATGCCTTTAAGGTCCGCGTGATAGACGGCGTTAGCGAGCCTTTGGTGCAGCGAGCGGTTAAATTTATATAAACGAGAGCAAATTTGAGCCACGCAAGGCTAGCGACGGCTTTTACTCAAATTTAAGCGCGGCAGCGTTTGGCAGCGTTTTGGACGATAAATTTGAGCAAGAGCCGCACGCTAAATTTGCTAAAAAACAAAGAAAAAAGGAAAAACCATGGATAGCACGCAGCTTTTTTTGGCGCTAAAAAACGCGGGTGTAAAGGCTGACGCAGACGGCCCTCTTTGGTGGCCAAATGCGGGCACCTTTGAGGTCGTGGTCGGCGCCGTTTTGATACAAAATACCAACTGGAAAAACGCAGACAAAGCGCTAAATAATCTAAAAAACGCAAATTTGATGAGCGTGGAGGGCATCGTAAAAACGCCAGTGGCCGAGCTAGCCTTGCTAATAAAACCTAGCGGCTTTTATAACACCAAGGCAAAACGCCTAAAAACGCTTTGCGATGCGATTTTTAAAAAATTCGGCGATTTTGAAAATTTCAAAAAAAACGTGAGCCGCGAGTGGCTGCTAGACGTCAAAGGCATCGGCGCGGAGAGCTGCGACGCGGTGCTTTGCTACGCGTGCGGACGCGACGTGATGGTCGTAGATAGCTACGCTTTACGGATTTTGAGCTTTTTGGGATATGAGTTTGAAAACTACGAAGAGGCGCGCGAATGGCTAGAGGCCTTAGATAGCGAGCAAATTTGCAAAGCCTACGGGCGCGAGCTAGAGATGAATGAAATTTATGCCAAATTTCACGGCAAGATAGTGGAGTTTTGCAAAGCGCATTTTAACGGCAAGAAGCTAGACGACGCCGGCGAAGAGATACTAAAATCCATAAAATAGGAGTAAAGATGAAGATAAATTTTATAAATTTACAAGCCCAGTATCAAAAATACAAAAACGAAATCGACGAGCAGATCAAAGAGGTGCTGGATAGCTCGGTCTATATCGGCGGCAAGGTCGGCGAGCTGGAGCAAAATCTGGCTAAATTTAGCGGCGCAAAGCATGCGATAGCTTGCAGTAGCGGTACGGACGCGCTACTACTTGCCTTTATGGCGCTTGATATAAAGCCCGGCGACGAGGTCATCACGACGCCTTTTACCTTTATCGCTACGGCAGAGATGATAGCGTTTCTGGGCGCAAAGCCCGTGTTCGTCGATATCGACGAGAGGACGTATAATATCGATCCAAATTTGATTGAGGCAAAGATCACGCCAAAGACCAAGGCTATCGTGCCGGTGTCGCTTTTTGGGCAGGCGGCGGATATGGCGGCAATAAACGCTATCGCGCAAAAGCACAGCCTAACCGTCATCGAGGACGCTGCACAAAGTTTTGGCGCGAGCCAAAACGGCGTAAAGTCCTGCAATCTCTCGCGCATCGCTACGACCTCGTTTTTCCCGGCTAAGCCGCTTGGCTGCTATGGCGATGGCGGAGCGATATTTACGGACGACGACGCCCTAAACGAAAAGATGCGCATCCTGCTAAACCACGGCCAGTCCGAGCGCTACATCCACAAATATGTCGGCATAAACGGCAGACTCGATGCCATCCAGGCGGGCATTTTAAATGTCAAACTAAAATACCTTGACGCCGAAATCGCAAAACGCCAAGAGATCGCGGCGCGGTATTCTTGCGAGCTAAAGGGCGTCGTAGCGCCTTTCGTCGCGCAGGGCAATGTCTCTGCGTGGGCGCAGTACTGTATCCGCGTAAAAGATAGAGCGAAAATGCTAGAAATCTGCACGCAAAAAGGCGTACCGACGGGGGTTTATTACCCCGTGCCGCTGCATTTGCAAGAGGTATTTAAATATCTTGGCTACAAGCGGGGTGATTTTGCTGTGAGCGAGGCTGTAGCGCAGGATATAATGGCGCTGCCGATGTCCGCGTTTGTGACCAAAGAGGAGCAAGACTACGTCATCGAGGTTATAAATAATGCTTAAATTTGCGCTCATAGGTCTTGGCGTCATGGGTAAAAACCACTACCGCGCGCTGCAAAATGTCGCTGGCGTGCAGATAGCCGCGCTTTGCGATCCGTTTTGCAAGGAGAATTTCGCGCATAAAATTTACGCTAATCTTGACGAGATGCTAGAGAGCGAAAATCTAGACGCCGCCGTCATCGCTACGCCGACTTCGCTACATAAAGAAACGGCGCTAAAATGCATGCGAAAGGGACTAAATTTGCTCATCGAAAAGCCCGTTTGCGCAAATGCCGCAGACGCTCAAATTTTACTTGAGGAAGCTAAACGGCGAGATATAAAGGTAGCCGTCGGGCACGTCGAGCGCTTTAATCCCGCGATCATAGCGCTAAAAAAAGAGCTAGCAAACGAGGAAATTTATAGCGTGCAAATAACCAGAAACGCGCCATTTCCGCAGCGAATCACGGACGTGGGGATACTGGCCGATCTAGCCGTGCACGATATAGATCTTATTAGATTTTTAAGCGGCAAAGAGATAAAAAGCGCAGATATAAAAAGCTCGCGCAAAATCCACGCCAAATTTGAAGATAACGCGGTTTTGTCGTTTGAGCTTGAGGGCGAGATAACGGCTCTCATCGCTACTAGCTGGCTAGCGCACAGACGCAAAAGAATGGTCGAGGTCGCGTGCAAAGGGGCGGTTTATGAGGCTGATTTACTAAATCAGAGCCTTGTTAAATTTAGCGAATTTGACGCAAGCGCGTGCAAAATGCAAAATATATTCGTCAAAAGAACCGATCCGCTAACAAGCGAGCTAGAGGACTTCGTGCGTCTTTTAGGCGACAAGAAAAGCGTGGGCGCTAGCATAGAAGACAGCTTAAAAACGCTAAAAATCATAGAGAGTGCGAGCTAAATTTTAGCTGTCTCTTATACACATCTGACGCTGCCGACGATCTTACGCGTGT